>JAKFUY010000080.1 GCA_021732495.1 Legionellales bacterium
CAATCACATTATTGCAAAAACAAAACTGAGTCAGTTATACTAACAAAAACAACCACAATTACCATGGGATCAATTTTCCGGCTCCATCACTTTAGCAACTCTGTTGCACTTCACTATTGAATCGGCGGTGATAAACAATAACAACCAAGGAGATTAGCGATGACGGATTACAATGTTATCCGTAGGTAAAGAATTGCTGCCAGAACTTTTATCAGGGCTGGATGGTTTAGCGAAGCTGATTGAAAGCGTTTTAAACCAAGTATTAGAGGCTCAAGTGAGTGATTCTTTGGGTGCAGCTCGAAAGAGCGCCAGAGTTACCGGAATGGTTATCGGGCCCACCAACTCTATACACGAGATGGGTCTTTTTCAACCGAAATATTTAAACGCTATCAGCATAGCGAACAAGCCTTTGTACTGGTACTGGCATTGACAGAAATGGTGGTGTCAATGGCGTATCCACGCGAAAAGTGACAAATATTACAGAAGAGCTTTGCGGTGTTCGTTTTTCTAAATCAACTGTTAGTCAATTATGTGCGGGCCTCGACCCAAAAGTACGTGTGTTTAATGAACGTCGTATTGATGAGGCTAAATTACCGTTTATTATGGTTGATGCCACCTTTATTAAAAGTCGTGAAGGCGATCGAGTAGTTTCAAGGGCTGTCCTTATCATCTCAGGCATAAGAGAAGATGGGCACCGAGAGATTTTAGGTCTTAGAATTGGCGATACAGAGAGTTATGCAACCTGGGAAGAAACCTTTATCGCGTGGTCTAAAAGGCGTTTTATTTATTGTTTCCGACCCACATGCGAGTCTTGTTGAAGCCGCCAGGATACATTTTCAAGGTGCTACTTGGCAGCAGAGGTGCCAAGTTCGTTGATGAGGAATATTTTAGGCTCTTGCTCAACTCGACACCGCAAGGACGTTGCAGAAAAAGCAAAACTAGTTTTACAAGCGCGCGATTTAACCGACGCCAGGCGCCGTTTAAATGCGTTTATAGAGCAGTTTGAAAAGTTAGCACCAAAGGCTGTGGCCTGTCTTTAGGAGGCTTTTGAAGATGCAATGGCGGTGATGACATTGCCGGATAAATATCGTAAGCGCCCCAGAACAACGAATATGTCGGAGAGATTAAATGGGGAGACGGTATTTGGATATGGATGAATTTAATGAGTGGTGAATAGAAAACGGACAAGCTAAAACAAAAGTAATTTAAATGAACAAAATGAGAAATTAAGCGACTAATTCGACAGGGCGGATAAATGGGAATTTACAGCAAAATTTAGACTTGACCATCGGCAAGATCTATTAGGCCATCGGTCTGGCCGGATCACCACGCATTATTCTCAGGCTGAGTTAAGCAATTTACTTGATGCTGCGAATTTAGTAATTCGCAACAGGCACGAAGGGAAAGAGCTGACGATTTTGAGAATATAAAGTGGAAGTGGGTACGCCATCCCCACAAAATCCCCAGAGTGTAATATTGAAACAATAGGATAATTTGAAAAAACGCGAGCTAACTGTCCGATTTTAAAAAGATTAAATGGTGCACTCGGAGGGACTCGAACCCCCGACACCTTGGTTCGAAGCCTGATGCTCAGTAATAGAAGACTATATAAATCAACGTCTTACGATGCATCAAATCATCTAAAAACCACCTAGAACTGCCACAAACACACTACAAACGCACACTGTTATGGCACATTTTCGTCACTGCTGTGCTAGGCAGTATTTGTTTAATTATGAAACAAAGAAAAAAACCATGCATCCAAACTGAAAATCTCATTACATGACGTTCGCGTCACAGTCCTTGCCTGAAGCTATGCGTGCTCGCATTGACCTGTAAAATAAGAGTCACACCCTTTTAGAGTTTTTATTTTTTCAAAAATCCAGACGTATTTAATATGAGATTTATTATTTTTTATCTTTTTTTCAGCCCGCCCCATACTTCCAGCGAGACAGACGTATTTTTCATTTTTCATAAGCTTTTGCCATTTTTTAAATATTATTTCCTCCTCATCAATAGCCCATGGTCTACGCATGGAATACTCATTAGATACGCCGTTAGGTGACCATACATTGATGAATAAATTTCCATAATTTTCAATATTTCCAATGTCTTCGGCTGAATAACCTTTGTCACGAAGCGTGATAGCAACATTTGCTCGAGGAAAACATTGCCAGTAATTATAATTCTTACCTATTTCTCCATGAAATATAACTGGTTTCACATCCCTAGTGTAAGCTGCTAAATCATCTTGGCTTAAAATGCCATAGTCTTGTATCAGCAATACCGTTGGATATTTTTCTTGCACGTCTAAGTTAAGACTAAAAAGATCCATTGAAACACAGAGTAATAGAATGGGAATAATTCCTTTAAAAAGGGCATGCCAAAACATTCTATTTCCCTTCTAACTGCTGATAAAATTTTCTAAACCTGAGTATCGCAGTTGGGACGTTACCATCATCCATCTCGTCCCAATAGGATTTATACTCAATCACAGCTTCTTCCCAAGTCGCTTTTCGTCCTAATCTTGCAGAAGCAATGATTTGTTTTCTCAACAGCCAACGCACACCACAGCAAATATTAACAGATGGATCAAAAAGATCTTGAGCTCGAATAAACATAAGATAATTGCTGAGCTCACCCTTATGATCATTTAAAATATGCAATGTTTGTTCAGTAATCTGTAACAATCCTCGAGCACGGTTTTTCTTATTTTTAGTCGCAGCTTTTTCGTTAAAACTTGATTCAGTAGCCATTAACGCCTTTATTAAATTTGGGTTCAATGGTTCTTCAAATCCAAAAATATCATTCCAATAATGAACCCAGCCACGAATGAGTTGATCATAAGTATCTGCATTATCAAAGTCAGTCAAAATAGCCGCTGTAGGTGACCCTGTAAGATCTTCAAAGTGTTTACTTGAAACCACATGAATTTCATCTAATGACAACATATCTTTATGCGATGGATTATGGGCGCAGTGTTCATGCCTAGTGATGACTTTACCTTGTGGATGTGTCTTGGATGGTGGTATATGTTCAAGATGAGTACGGACAAAATGCTGGCCTAATGGACAGACTCGCCAAGGGTGTGCTTTATCATCCTTGGCAGCCTGATCTAACAGCTCCTGTTTCAGTGGTTCTGCATATGTAGTTGTCATCATATTCCTTACTTAATCATAACTTGAAAAATATAGTCGATACGGGTCTTGTGAGCTAGATGCTATTTCAGCCACTAGGCCCAATTCAATTAATTTTAATAACCTTGTTCGAGTTGCTCGAACAGATAATTTTATCTCTTCAGCTATCTTGCTTGAAGTTAATCCTGCATTATGTTGCTTAAGAACTTCAAGAATAGCTTTATTGGTAATATCAAGCATGTTCGGGGTCTTAATACGGGTTGTAAAAATGGTTACTCTGAAATGGGTTGCTAATTCTTCAAATTTTGGTTCAGAAAAACCACCCTCCTCACAAGAGCTTATTATGCGCTGAATACCGCTTCCCCAGCGTTCTATCAATCCGATAGTATGAAAAATACGCCCAATAATACGATTTCTTAATTTAGATATACCTTGCTTAATATCAGGAATGGTTAGCCCAAAACGTAATAAACCTGGATTATCAATTTCTATACGATCATCAAAAATAGCTACCCGAATGGGGGAGCCATGCTGGCTGTAGTCAGCATGTACAACAGCATTGATAATCGCTTCTCGCACCGCTTTAAGGGGTATACTCCATACTTTTTGATGCCTAAGTCCGTCAATTTTCAAACTCTGCATAGCATGTTTTTCGATAAATTCGAGAACGTCTCCAATCGCTTTGATGGGATAACTATGAAATGCAGCATTGTCTAAAATATAACTCTTGTCTGACCCTTGAAATCGTCCAGCTTGAATCCACGCATCAGGAAATTTTTTTTCTCTTTCTTTACCAAATAATAACAAACCAGCGACACTGGGAACCTTTTTACCTTGATAATCTACTATGATCTCAAGGGTTTCTAAATCTTTTTCAGAGAGCTTCTTTATTTTTTCGAACTGCTCTGAAGCAGCTCTGAAGTCTATTGCTTCAGAGCTTAGATTCGAGATAGGTTGCTCATCAAAAGTTTCGTTACGAACTATTCGCTTTAATTCTTTAATCATTTCCTCATCGGCTCTTCTATTTGTTGAGCCAACTCGTATATAAACTCCTGCATCAGGACCTTGCTTCTTATAATAGTGAGGTCTGCTAGAACTAGGAAAAACGCGGATCACTAAAAGGTAATTATCTCTCCAGGGAATAATATCTACTTCCGGAATAATATGCGGGGCAATGGTATCGCTAATGAGGTTCTTTAACACCAACAATGTAATGTGTTTCATCCTCAACACCTATTATCAAAACGCCTCCCGCAGTATTGGCGAAAGCGATAATGGTTCGAAGGATATTTGTTGGAGAAGATAAGTCTCTTTTGAATTCCAGAGTCTTTCCTTCGGATTGTTTTAACAAATCTATTATATTCATAGCTCTGCATTCTGCTCTGAAGATCATTTGTGTTCATGCCTTCAGAGCATCATTATTTTATATTGGCAATGTGTTTTCAATCTAACAATTGGAAGCAAGCACTTGGTAAATAACCAAGCTCTCGACCTTAAAAACCCATCAAAAATGTACTTTTATAGAGCTACTTTAGCAGTTATTTCGCTAGAATTAGTCGTTTTACGGCACGTTTCCGTCACCTTCAGTTAAATACCAAGTACTTGAACTGTGATAACAATTGGTTAACTCATTGATTCTAAGAAAATTAAATGGTGCACTCGGAGGGACTCGAACCCCCGACACCTTGGTTCGAAGCCAAGTACTCTATCCAGCTGAGCTACGAGTGCAAAATTGTGGTGGGCCGTATAGGGGTCGAACCTATGACACAAAGGTTAAGAGCCTTCTGCTCTACCAGCTGAGCTAACGGCCCGATATTCGGGAACTCTTTTGGTATATATGGTGGGCCGTATAGGATTCGAACCTATGACACAAAGGTTAAAAGCCTTCTGCTCTACCAACTGAGCTAACGGCCCGCTATTCGGGTATTCTTTTAGGATCTATGGTGGGCCGTATAGGATTCGAACCTATGACACAAAGGTTAAAAGCCTTCTGCTCTACCAACTGAGCTAACGGCCCAAAAGAAATAGAGATCATACTGAAAACGATTAAAATTTCAAGTATTTTCGGATAAAAAAGTTAATTTTTTGCATTTTCAAAGTACAACTCACGCTGAGTGGCTAAAACATGATGTTTCCCATGATGTAATTTTTCAACAATGTCAGCAATATTTTCGACCCGAGCAAACATCACAATCACATCTGAACCCATCGCTCCACAGCCTTTGGCTGCCAATATAGGCATCTGACTTTTCCATTTGCTAATCAAATGCTGTGTATATGAAGACACCAAATGCTGCTGCAACACATTTTGATAAAACGAATCAATCGCTTGCAACCATTGATCGGCATCTGAAGCTAACATTGCTTCACAACCCTGCTCAACATGGTTGGCAAGCACTTTCCAATTTAAATCTAAATCCAGTTGACTCAAATGGGTATGCGTAGCCAGTTTATTTTCAGTATGCACCAGAACAAAACCCAACTCATCGAGGTTCCATGGCATTGAATTGACTTTTAAAGGGGAAGACTCCACCACCACACAGCCTTGTCCAGTTTGAGCCAATACATCATAGCCACTAGGTAATCTTCCCGTTCCGTTATTGGCATAACGAAGAAAAGTTTGATGCAAATCCAAAAGATTTATAGACTCGGATGTGAAAAGTGCCTGGTAAGCCAGCAAAAATTCTGCACTCGATGCACCCATTCCTCCTTTTGCAACATACGGATCATTTAAGCCCCAATCACAGGGAGCACCACGATGATCGTTCCATAACCGAGCTGCCATGCAAGCAGGATGCAATTGCTTTCCCATATCCATGCCAAAACAAGGGTTGGTCAAGGCGACTATAGCAGGTCCGCCATACATGGCGACATACTCACCCAATAAAAATGTTTTTGACGGAATAAATTTCATCACGCTAAACTTTCTCGATGTTGTTGCAACAAATGCAGAGCCAGTCGTAATGAGATAGGCTGCTTTTGTTGAATTTTTTGTTGTAAGGCTTGTTTTAATACTGATAATTCATTCGGATGGGCGTCTATACCCAGTAAAATATTATCAATATGGAGGCGCATATGGCCTTGGATAATACCTTCTGAAGCCAGGGCTCTAATTGCCCCTAAATTTTGTACCAAGCCTACAGCTGCGACCACTCTAGCCAAATGATTTGCTGAAGAAATCTTCATCATGGATAAACACATTTTGGCAGTAGGATGCAAAGCTGTCATGCCACCGACAGTGCCGACTACGATAGGAGCCGTCAATTCACCGATCAGCTGTTTGTCGATATAGCGCCATCGGCTTAAGGCGCGGTATTGACCATCAGATACAGCATACGCATGCATCCCTGCTTCAACAGCACGCCAGTCATTGCCTGTGGCAATCAAAACACCATCTACGCCATTCATGATGCCCTTGTTATGGGTTGCCGCACGATAAGGATCGGTTTCAGCAAAAATAGAAGCCTCCATAATGGCACGCCCCTGCTCATCAGGAATGCCTTGCATCACCACTTTGGCTGTGGTTAATTTTCTATCATTTAAGTTTGATAAAATACAAAGATGCACTTGTTCGGCAGTGGCTTGCTCCATAGGGGCTTTTAAATACTCCAGGACTTGATTGATGAGATTTGCACCCATCGCATCACATGGATCCATTAACACATGCACGACCAACATCTGGCCTTCATCAGGGCGTTCTAATACCCGAAATTGCATATCTTTAACGCCACCACCACGAAGCACCATCGCCGGCACTACTTTAGCATTGACTTCGTTAATCCATTGATGTTGATGCTGCTTTAAAACCTGCTTACATTGTTCAACATCGCCCACTTTGGGGAATTGAATCTGCCCAATAATACAACTGCCTTGTTGGGAGGTGGTAATTTGGCCATGTGTTTTAATCCATTTTGCCGTTTTAGATAATGCAGCAATGACCGATGTTTCTTCAATAGCCAAAGGAATCGTATAGTCACGATTATCAATTGCAAAATGCGTCGCTACACCCAAGGGTAGCTGAAAATATCCGAGTGCATTTTCAATACAATGATCAGCTAAATCGAAAGACGCCACACCACCTTGTTTTAAATAATCAACATCTTCAATGGATAATAAACCTGACTTCATTAATATTTGAAAACGTTGCTCACGATTTAATTTTGAAAAACCATGCCAAAAATTTTCTTCTGTTTTCATCTTAATATCCTATGACAACTGTTGCACAAGGGTTTGTCTTAGCGCCCGAATGTTTTGACTTCCCGTACAAAACATTGCAACTTTTAACTCATATTCAAATGTTTCCATTACTTTTAAAACTGATTCCGTATTCTCCAGAGCCGCGGCCAGAATAGGCTGGGCAATCCCAATTCGGGTTGCACCCATTGCAATTGCTTTAGCGGCATCTAATCCATGGCGAATACCACCTGAGCCCCATAACTGAGAGGTTAAAAGTAGTCCTTTGCTTTTCGCTAAAATTTCAGCAGTGGAAATACCCCAATTGGCAAAAGTCTCGGCAGCGCCATGCAAAATATCCTGTTTAGCAACTCTAGAGCCTTCAATACGCCCCCAGTGTGTGCCGCCCATGCCACTGACATCAATAGCATAAACACCCAACTGATTTAATCTTTGTATGGTGGATAGTGAAAATCCGCAACCAGTCTCTTTGACCACAACAGGGATACCAATTTCTTTAACCATTTTAGCAATTGCAGCCCATGAACCACGAAAATGGGGCGTTCCTTCCGGCTGAATAACCTCTTGCAAAGGATTGCAATGGATAATAAAAATTTGAGCCTGTAAGTTATCGACCAGACGTTTTAACATATCTATAGGTGTTGCAATTACCTGAGCCAATCCAAGATTGGCCATCATCACCACATGCGGATACTCTTTTCTTAAAGCTTTCCATTCCAAAGCAGCATTGATATCAGTGAGCTCACGTCGTTGAGACCCCACACCCATCGCCCACTCTTTTTCATGACAAGCAGATAACAAATGGGTGTTGATGCGCAAGGCATGTTCATGACCTGCAGTCATTGAGCTAATAAAGAAAGGTTTATTCCAAGACGAAGCGAGGGAATCCAGTGAAATATCAACATCTGTAAAATTAAAATCGGGAATCGCTTCATGGGGCAACTGATAATCATCAAAACGATTTTGTCTTAATGTTTGATGCACTGGATCTAAAGCCAATTGGATATGATCGCGTTTACGTTGCTCAAACTCAATAAAATCAGGACTCATAATGTTTAATCTAGAAAAAATTAAGGCCCTATTTTATCATAAAAAACCATCAAAAAGTTATTTTTTATTCGCGAATGACAAAAATAACTCCAAACAATGGTGAAAATTAAAAAACTAAAGAGCCTCGTATTCTGCTCTACCCCCCTATAGAAAATTTCATAAAAAATTCTATTACAACTTTTAATTGCCTGATAGCCAAGACCCCTTTATGATATATCTATTCATTTCTTGTCAAATCATCGCATATGGTCTTATTGTCTCTACCAAAAATTACATTTGATGATGACCATCAAACATGGCGCCTATCTGGCAATTGGTCCATTCAAACCATCTCCGATATTAATTGGCCGGACACTCAAAAACTAAACCACCCGGTTCGTCTTGACTGCAAAAAAATTCAAAAAATGGATAGTGCAGGTGCTTACGCATTGATTGAGTGGCAAAAACAATTGAAAACACAAGGTATTGAGGTGGAGCTGCTAGGACTTTGCCCAGAAAAGTCTTCATTATATGCGTTAATTGCCAATAAATTACCTCAAAAGAATCCAGAAAAAACGGTATCAGAACGCAGTCTTCACTCCTCATTATGGAATATTGGCTATGAAGCATACCTTAAGTACCTTCAATTTATTGGTATTTTGACGTTAATTGGGGATTTGCTGCTCACCATTTATCGTAATTTAGGTCAAACACGACGATTTCATATTGATTATATTTTATCAAATATCTGCCAAACCGGCATTATGGCTTTACCCATTCTTGGGATGCTGTCTTTTTTAATTGGCATCGTGCTGGCTTATCAAATGGGCCTGCAACTTGAAACCTATGGCGCAAATATTTTTATTGCCTATTTAAGTGGCATGGCCATTTTTCGTGAGTTTGGGCCTTTGATTACAGCAATTATTGTCGCTGGGCGAACCAGCTCTGCGTTTACAGCCCAAATTGGAAGCATGAAGCTTAATGAAGAAATTGATGCTTTAGAAACCATGGGGTTATCTCCCACTGAGTTTCTGGTAGCGCCTAAGGTT
>JAKFUY010000157.1 GCA_021732495.1 Legionellales bacterium
TTGTCTCCAGCGCGGTTTTTACGAAAAAAAATAATAAGCTATTTCAAATCTTAAATATGTGTTAAACTTAAGCTGTGCGCTATTTTTATTACCACTTAAATAAAAAAAGGTTTTCATGAAGACTCTAGAAGAATTAGTTAAATCTAAAACTCTAAATGCTCAGGATGTTATTGCGTTTATGACAAGCAAAAATTTGCCGGAACCACCCGTTGAATTGATTCGGAAATTACCACAAGTCGAGATAGATAAGGTTGATCAGTTTCAGCTTACACAGGTTCTCGAACGCGACCGTCAACAATCAATACGTATGTTACGTGGTCTGATTCCTGCTGATGCTTCTCAAGTGGGAGCTCCCCGGCCTTCGGAATCAGTAGGAGTCGATTATCCTGGCTATCGTTCTATACGCCCAGATGGTAATTGTTATTATCGTGCCATTATGTATCGATTGCTTGAGCAAATTATTTTGATTAGAGAGCCAGAAGTTAAATCCAGAGTTTTACAGAGTTTGCAAGGACGTATTACAGAGGCCTTTTCGAGACTAGGGGAAGGAAGATTGGATAGATATCTTAATTCTAGGGAAGGTGGAAATTTAAAAACCTTTGGTAAAGATTTTTATCAAGATAAATTAAAAAACGTTTATATAAAACTATTGAATCATCAAACCAGCTGGAATTCTCTTGATGCGTTTTTAGAGGACATGAGAGACGAAAACTCAAGCACAGATTCTGAATTAGTGCAAACAGCGCGCATTATGACGGCTTTGGCATCATTGGAATACATAGAAGAACAATTTTTGGAAGATAATGATATTGTTGATTCGTTAATGATGTCGAAATATGCTCAAGGAGCGCCAGTACAAGCAAGTGTTTTGCCAAGATTTTTAGGAATTGATTGCTTGATTAAACACAATGCACGTACTGTTGTTGACGTTTGTGCAAGCCAAAAATTAGATGAGCACGTGTCATTTAAAGTCCATTTGAAACTAGGGGGAGAACATTATGATTTATTGTATACCCCTGTTGAGTTTGGAGTATTCCCAGCTGTAGACATGGTTGAACCAGCAGCAGCGTCTCAACCAGCTGCACGCGCAGTCCTTGATGCACCGCTCCCTAATGCATTAGAACTGCCTCCAAGGGCCCCATTAGAGATTCCGACTTCCCAAGAATTACCACTTGCAGCCTCTTCAAAGGACTCGTCGGTGGTTCCAATAATGGCTGTCTCTGATGTTCATCAAGAGCCTAAAAAAGTAGTTAGTGATAATTCACCAGCAAATCTTAATCCCGCATTAGCCAGTCTTGACGACGCAGCAGCAGCGCCTCAACCTTTTGAACTTCCAGGTTTTGCTGCACCCCTCGGTAATACCTTAGATCTGCTTTCAGGGGCCCCATTAATTTCAGGAGAGAATAGTACGGTTCGTGAACAACCAAATGGGCTGGAACCGATTGATGAACATTCAGCATCACTACGAGCATCCTCTCTGGAAGACTCGTCGGATGTTCCAGAAATAGCTGCCGCTGTTGTTGATAATATTCAGTCTCAATCAGCCAGTATAGATCCCTTAACAGTGCCCCCGGTTATCTCTTTGGATTCTTCAAATGCGGGGCATTCTTGGAAAAGAAATCTATTTTTCACTGCTTCTGGGGTTGTAGGGCTTGCTGCTGTTGAATACGGCATTTACGCTGCATTGACCGCCATGAAAGTTGCATTGAGCTCAGTAATGGCGGTGTCAGTATTCGTTGTAGCGCCATTGGTTGTTGCTGCTCTTGCATTGATGTTATATGTTCTCATAAAATATTGCCAATCTGATTATTCTCCCGCTTTCGAAGCTTCAGCTTAAACGACACTCCAGGCAGTAGGACGTTCTGCCTGGAGGCCTCAATCAGCAATATTCAGCGCTTGTGAGTATTTCATAGAGTATGTATAATCTTTTTCGTACCGTCGCACAGATGGGATCTAAAGCCTGCTAAGCTAACAGGAACCTGTGAATCTGCCTGAATCGTATTTTAAAGCTTAATGATGGAGAATTAAATGAATCTTAAACGTACTGCCTTATTGACTATTTCTTTATTGGCAACTACTACTGCTGCAATTGCTGATGTTGCAACACCTGGTTTCAATGCTACTCAAGTACAAAATATTGAAAAAGTTGTTCATGATTATTTGGTTTCACATCCTGAAGTATTGATTGAAGCCTCTCAAGCTTTACAAAGCAAGCAACAAAAACAAATGCAAAATGAAGCCAATAGCTTTATTCTAAAAAATGCCAAAGAATTATTAACTGAAAATATCACAACCTCAGGTTCTAAGTCTCCAAATGTGACTGTTGTAGAGTTTTTTGATTATCAATGTGGTCATTGCAAAAAAATGCAACCGGTGATGACTGAATTAGTCAAGAAAAATCCAAACGTGCGAGTCGTTTATCGTGAATTCCCTATTTTTGGAAAATCGTCCACATTAGCTTCCCAGGCTGCTGTTGCCGCCGCACTTCAAGGCAAATACACTCAAATGCAAGAACTGTTATTCAATGAAAAGAAAATTGATGAGCAATCTATCCAAGCCAATGCAAAAAAAGCAGGTTTAGATATGGTGAAGTTCCAAGCAGATATGAAAGGCAAAGCAGTATCTGAGAACTTATCGCATAACCGTAAGTTGGCTGAGAGCATGAAGTTATTTGGCACCCCTGTGATTATTGTAATGTCTACGCCAAAAGGACAATTTAATCCCAATATTCAACCCGTTATGATACCAGGGTCTACAACATTAGAAAATTTACAACAATTGGTGATGAAGGCGTCTGAGGCCAAATAAATATGTCTAAGTTTGATGCATTTCAGGATATGATTGCAACCTTGTTGGGATTTTGGGCCCAACAAGGTTGTGTCATTTTACAGCCCTTTGATATGGAAGTCGGTGCAGGTACCTTTCATCCTGCTACTTTCTTAAGAGCTATTGGTCCAGAACCTTGGAAAGCAGCTTATGTGCAGCCTTCAAGAAGGCCTACAGATGGACGTTATGGTGAAAACCCAAATCGTCTACAACATTATTATCAATTGCAGGTGGTTCTTAAACCATCGCCATTGAATATTCAAGATTTATATTTAGAGTCTTTAAGAGCTATTGGTATCGACCCTAAAACCGATGATGTACGGTTTGTTGAAGATAACTGGGAGTCCCCAACTTTGGGCGCCTGGGGGTTGGGTTGGGAGGTGTGGCTAAATGGTATGGAAGCGTCTCAATTTACTTATTTCCAACAAGTGGGTGGACTGCCTTGCCAACCGGTTACTGGTGAACTGACCTATGGCTTAGAGCGTTTGGCCATGCATGTTTTTGGCGTTGACTCCCTTTATGCGATTCCTTGGGCAAAGCAAGGCTCACAGCTTGTGTCTTATGGCGATATTTATTTGCAAAATGAACAGGAGCAGTCGGCGTATAATTTTGAACATGCAGATGTGGACATGTTATTACGGCATTTTAACGATTATGAACAGCAAGCAAATATGTTGTTAACGCATCAATTGTCGTTGCCAGCTTATGAGATGGTCATCAAAGCGTCACATGTCTTTAATTTATTAGATGCACGACATGCCATATCGGTTACAGAACGACAACGCTATATTTTGCGAGTTCGTCAACTTTCTCGTGCTGTTGCATCTGCTTATTACCAGGCGAGAGAAGCCAGTGGTTTTCCTTTGTTAAAGAGTGAAAAATAATGCAAGATGTTTTTTTTGAATTAGGAACGGAAGAGTTGCCCAGTGGTTTAGTTGCAAAACTCGCTAAAGAATTATTGCATCATGTGCTCAAAGCATTTGATGATGCTCAGCTCAGTTACAGCCAAGTAAATGATTATGCCACACCAAGACGCATTGCATTCAAAATTGCATCAGTACCTGATCAATTGCCGAAACGTGAGATTTATCGTCGAGGCCCCTCTGAGAAAGCAGGGATGGATAGTGAAGGGAAACCGAGTGGGGCTTTATTAGGCTTTGCACGCTCTTGTGGTGTCGATATCTCCTTATTAAAACTCGTTTCTCAGGAGAAAGGGGCTTGGTGGGAATATTCCTATGAAGAGCCTGGTCAGATGACCACACAGTTTATTTCGGATGTTATCCGTGGTGCATTACAGGCTTTAACGATTCCTAAACCCATGCGCTGGGGAAGCGGTGCTGCCAGTTTTGCCCGTCCCGTGCATTGGGCGGTGTTGTTATACGGTGATGTATGTATCCAATCTGAGTTTTTAGGGGTTCAAAGTGATAGACTTTCTTATGGTCATCGTTTTATGAATCCTGATGTTATTCATTTAGAAAATAGTTCTCAATATACAGAAAAGTTAAAAGAGGCTCATGTTATTGTCGATTTTTCAGAGCGACGTGCCCAAATCATTCGACAAATTGAAACACTTGCTGGAAAACAACAGTGGGTGATTCCAATTCCTGAACATTTAATCAATGAAATTACCAGTATTGTTGAATGGCCTGTGGTTATGGCAGGCACCTTTGATGAGGTGTTTTTAACCATTCCCGAGCCCGTATTGATTACATCGATGCAACAGCATCAAAAATGCCTGCCAGTCTATAATGCCAATGGTCAATTACAGCCTTTTTTTGTGATTGTGGCTAATTTAGTGAGTAATAATCCTGATTCTGTACGTTTGGGCAATGAAAAAGTAATGCGTGCGCGGTTAAGCGATGCAATGTTTTTCTTTGAACAAGACCGTCAACAGCCTTTGATGCATTATGCCGCCATGACTGAAAAAGTTATTTTTGAAGACAGGTTAGGGACACTTGCAGCTAAAACCGAACGTGTCAGCCATCTAGCAATGTATATTGCTAATCAGTTTCATTTAAATCAGGAACATGTTTTGCGTGCTGCAAAATTAAGCAAATGCGATCTGATGACAGGCATGGTCGGTGAGTTCCCTGAGTTGCAAGGTGTTATTGGCCAAATCTATGCACGTGCCGATGGTGAATCATCAGAACTTGCAGATGCATTGTATGAGCAGTATCTTCCCCGATATTCTGGAGATAATTTACCAAAAACCGATATTGGGTATGTATTGTCATTGGCAGAGCGTCTCGATACCTTGGTTGGAATTTTTGCGATTGGTTTAAAACCAAGTGGGGAGAAAGACCCCTATAAATTGCGTCGACACGCATTGGCAGTGGTGCGTTTATTGCTTCAAAAACCCAATCAGTTGGATATTGAAAAGCTATTGAAAGAAGCTACTGGATCCTACCGATTCTTAAGCATTAAAGAAAGCCTAATCAGTGATGTCAAACAATTTATCATTGAACGCATGCAGTCTTATTATTTGCAGCAAGATGTTTCAATCGAGCGATTAAATGCTGCATTACAAGTTCAACCTGATAGTTGGTATGATTTGTCTTTGCGCTTGATGAGTTTTGAAAAGTTTGTCAAAACGGATGAAAGTGAGATTCTTCATCAGGCTGCAAAAAGAGTAAAACAAATTTTATTGCAGACAAAAGCACCTGTTACCACCATCGATGAAAAACGGTTACATGAAACCAGTGAGAAAGAGCTCTGGGAAGTGGTTAGAAAAATCAATGATATGGTTTTAGAGAGTTGCAAACAACAACACTATGATGAGGCATTTAATGCCTTGTTAAAATTGGCACTACCTTTGGCCCATTTCTTTGAGCAGGTTTTTGTAATGGCTGATGATTTAGAGCTTCGCAAAAATCGTATTGGCCTTTTGTGGCATGTTCAAAAACTTTTGCATTCAGTGGTAATAATTGGCGCATGACCTTTTTTATTTCATGTCAAAGTGCTGAATTACGGCAGGCATGTGAGGCTATCATCGGGAAGTTTAATCTTTGTTACTCAGAGTCTATTCTGCCTCGCTTATGTCTTAAGGAAGAGGGTTTGGTGCTATTAGATAATACCGGACAATCCATTCATCTGAACTGGAACGATGCAAAGTGGAAACAGCGCGTATTGGGCACTCGTGGGCATGAGCCCTTAATAAAGGTGACACAAGCTTCTCAAGGTGTGCGTATTTTAGATTTAACAGCAGGCTGGGGCAAAGATGGGTTAATGATGGCAAGTGCAGGCGCCAAGCTTGTGATGCTAGAAAAAAACCCCTATATGGCAGCATTGTTGTTTAAAGCCCATGAAGGTCTTGAAGATGAGAATTTAAAGTCCAAAATTAGAATCTTCTGGTCTGATGCACATGATTATCTGAATCAGTTAGAGAAGGATGTGTTCCCAGATGTGATTTTTATTGATCCGATGCATCCCACGCGTGAGAAATCAGCCTTGGTTAAAAAACATCTTCAGGTATTACAACAGTTGGTTGCACCAAATGAAGATGTAGGTGAACTTATTGCATTGGCTCAAATGCATTGTAAAAAAAAGGTGGTAGTTAAATGGCCACAAAAGCAAAAACCAACAATAAAACCAAATTATTCAATTCAAGGCAAAACCATCCGCTACGATGTCTATTTGCCATTAAACACCAATATCCTCATTCCATAAGCTTGGATTTTTTTCTATAAAATTAGTCATCATCTGAATACAATCAACATCATTTAAGACCTCAAGTGTTACACCTTTGGATTTGAGTAGATTTTCTTCACCCATAAAAGTTTGATGTTCACCTATCACCACATGCGCAATCTTATACAGCAGGATTGCCCCCGTGCACATCGCACAAGGGGATAGGGTGGTGTAAAGCACCGACTCTTGATAAATATGCGCAGGCAAGCGTCCAGCATTTTCAAGAGCATCCATTTCCCCGTGGAGAGTGGCACTCTTTTTTTGAATGCGTTGATTGTGTCCTCGACCAATGATTTTGCCTTGATATACGATAACAGAACCAATCGGAATCCCTTGGGTTGCGAGTCCCTTTAAGGCCTCTTTAATGGCTTCTTGCATAAAATGATGATGAATGTTCATATCAGCGGCTTAATCTTAAAGTATCGTGATGTTCCTGTAAGTGCATAAAAGCATGGTGTTGATAACTAATCATGTTTTGATATTCCAAGGTTTCCTGAATGCTTTGATCAATTTTTTGGGGACAGTATTGTAACAGTGTGTCAATGGTCAATTGATTAAAAGAAAAAGACTGTAAAAGCTCTAATTTTTCTGTATAGGACCGTTCATTGGCAACCATGGTTTTAAGTTTGTATAAGCAGGTTAATAGATGCTGATTGGTCTCAAACTGATTTTTTATATCTTGAAGAGATGTCTCAACGCTATTTTTTTTGCTAAAAAAAGAAGACATATTACAGACTCAAGTCGTTAGTATTATTTATCCTAACGACTTTTGATGAGGACATCAATCGTTAACGCTTGAAATTTTTTTATAAAATTTTGGTGATATTGTGCATGTGCCAAAAGCAATACATTAAAGTGCACGCTGTAAGCAGATCTGTAGCCAGCAATGGCGCAATATTTTTAAGGTTGACATCTTTATTTTTGCGGAGGTCCAGCAGATGTCCTACGCATGATCCTAAGAAAAACAATACCGCAACCAATGCTACACCAAAAGAAAAGATGGGATTAAAATAAGAAAATATGGCAGTAACACCAATGCCAAAACTCACAAAGCTTAGTTCCCTTTGATAATCGGAGGGTTGACGCAACAGGGCTTGAGCCGATTGTTTTCCCACCAATGCATTGCAATAAAATGAATACATTTCCCGAATTCCAACAGCTATCAGTAACGTGCTAAGAAAGAGGGCTTCACTAAAAAACTGATAATGATGCTTAATAATATAGGTGAAAATCCATGACAACACATATAAAACTGCCGGTACAAATTTCATAGAAATATCCTTAGTCGATATAAAGTAAGATGCTAGTAATACCAATATCACCTTTACTAAAAAAAAGTCAATTTCATTATGCAAATATAAAAATTATTTGCAAGTATTTAATTTCCAAGTATTTTCTCCCATTTTTTGAGATGAGGAATGGTGATTTCTTCACCTAACAAACGACAGGTATCATTTTTAGCGGAAGGATGTAATAAGATGACTGTCGGTGGGGCTATCACGTGGTATTGCTGCATCAGCTTTAATTCTTGGGCAGTATTATCGGTTAAATCAATTTTAACCCATGTGGTCTTATTCAATAAGGGAGAAATGGATTTATCAGACCAGACATTTTTTTCAAGATGCTGGCAGGTAGCGCACCACTTAGCAGAAAAGTATAAAAGCACGGGTGTATCTGTTTTTTCAGCCAATAGTCTTTTTAATGATCCCGGGTTATGTAATATATAATCAGGATGAGCGCTAGCACTAGCAAACGGCCAAGGTAAATATTGATTTTTAAATAAGCCGGCACTCAATAGGGTTCCATAACTGACTAAAATGACTACCATTGAGCTTCTAATCGTAGTCGATATTTTGCCATGGATTGCTTGAGGTTTAAAAAGATAAACAGCAATGGCAATTAAGGCCACCCAGCTGAGTAAGGACCAATGTGAATGTGTGGTGCGTGTAATTAGAAGTGCTGAAATCGCAAATAATAGCATGGCTAAAATTTTCTTGATATTTTCCATCCACACCCCTGCTTTGGGCAGCCAGTGACCTGCTGAAATAGCAAAGATCATAAGTGGTATACCCATCCCAAGACCTAACATAAATAATGCAAGGCTACCACGCCATACTTGGTCTAACTGGGTAATGTATGTGAGTGCTCCTAATAATGGGGCCGTGACACAAGGAGACAGTACTAACAATGATAGACAGCCCATCAACGTAGCGGTGAGATATCGACCTGACTGTAAGGATGAACGTAAATTCATGGTTTTTTGTTGGAACCTGTCCGGCATCTTAATTTCTACCACACCTAAGGTTGCCATTCCAAAATAGATATAGATACCTGCCATGCTTAGCATTATCCACTGCTGCTGCATAAGGATAAATAAGTTTTTACCAATATGGGCGATTACCGCACCAACCAGCGCATAGCTTAAGGCCATACCTAAAACATAGGCGATGGACAAACCGACGGTCTGACCAAAGGATTGTTGAGACCTATCTCCAACGACAATCCGCGTCATGATAGGCAGCATTGGCAGTACACAGGGTGTAAATGCAAGCAGTACCCCTATGCCTAAAAAACTTAAGAGTTCTAAAATAATATTTTTAGAGCTGGACTGTTCAGTTTTAGGAATAGAAACCGTTGGTGTAAAATGCACTGCTGAGGTTTGTGGTGGAAAACAAATACCTTGATGACTGCAACCTTGGTATTGGACATTAAATTGCATTGTTGACAATTTGGCGCTTTGATAGGGGACATGTAAGATCACA
>JAKFUY010000123.1 GCA_021732495.1 Legionellales bacterium
GCAGTGCTATCTCAAATTTAGCTGCCGATGACCACTTTTTATTCTTTGCCATGTTAACCTCCAAAGTAGAGGCTATTATCTCCTAAATTTTTAAATTTTTGTGGTCTAAATTGTTGGGGTCATTATAGTCTATGATAGTAAAATTATCGTTCAGGAAAAAAAAAAATTCATAAGAAAATCTTTGAATTAGCAGATCTTCAACCCGAGCCGATCCTAGTGCCTAACTCCTAGGGAATTTAGGAAAATATTCAAATACTAAAAGCATGTATTCCAGCTAGAACAGCTCTGGCACAGCTAAAACAGGTAGGGGAATTGCTTCCAAACCAAGAGTTGCTCCCAAACCAAGAGTTGCTCCTTAACGCGTTACCAATTTTGGAAGCGAAAGACAGCTCAGAGATTGAGAATATTGTGACAACTACCGATAAACTTTTTCAATTTGCTCGAGAAGATAGTCATGCAGATTCTGCTACCAAAGAAGCTTTAAGATATAGAACAGCACTTTATCAGGGGTTTATGGCATTAAAAGATAGACCTTTAAGTGTAGCAACACTTATAAAGGTGTGTTCCACCATCAAGAATGCTGATATGGATATACGACGTATACCTGGCACCACCATTTCAAATTCAACCACCAGTGAGGTAATTTATACCCCACCAGTGGGTGAAACGGTGATTCGCAATCTATTATCAAATTGGGAGCAGTTTATTCATGCTGAAGATGACTTAGATCCGCTTATTCGAATGGCCGTTGCACATTATCAGTTTGAAGCAATTCATCCGTTTTTAGATGGAAATGGTCGAACTGGGCGCGTTATCAATATCCTTTTTTTGATAGAAAAAGAACTTCTTTCACTGCCTATTTTATATCTAAGTCACTATATAGTCCGTCATAAGAAAGAGTATTATCGATTGCTTGATAATGTAACAAAAAAAAATGAGTGGCAAGAGTGGATTCTTTATATGCTTCAAGCTATTACTCAAACGGCCCAGCTTACCTACCATGAAATTAATTCTATTC
This sequence comes from Legionellales bacterium, assembly GCA_021732495.1. Classification (GTDB taxonomy): domain Bacteria; phylum Pseudomonadota; class Gammaproteobacteria; order Legionellales; family Legionellaceae; genus UBA2653. The sequence continues at coordinate 1,019 of JAKFUY010000123.1, forward strand.
AACATCTTATTGATAATACTATGTTTTTTGTGCGAAACGAGGTGCCAAAGATTTATAGTTATGAATTGATTAATCTCATTTTTGAACAACCTTATTGCCGCATTCAAAATCTTATAGAGACAGGTTTAGCTCGTCGTCAGACAGCATCTGTTTATTTAAAAAAACTATGCGAGATAGGTGTGCTGCAAGAAGTATCGGCTGGCAAAGAAAAATTATTCGTACATCCAAAATTAATGCAGTTATTAACCAATGATAACAATCAATTTAAGGCATATGTCTGACCGGGTAGTTTCCCGTTAGTGTGTCAAAGTTTCTGTAAACGAGTTATCTAACATGCATTCCCATCTTGTACGTGTACTTTCTTAGTGGTGCAGGTTTCATCGCAATGCACCCCAGGTCCCCAGTAATTATACACGCAATGCCTTTCACAAACAGTAACCGATTTTGGAACTCTACATCCTGCATGGGTATTTAAAGAAATAAGACTTAAAAGACACAATATTAGTGTGATTTTCATCGAATGCTCCCTTTTGCCTTTGACTTAAGTATAGACAGTATTTTTGATAATGGGCTTTTATGTTATAGATAAAATATTAGGGCGTGGTCCGACATTACTTTAGATTCGGATTCTTTAACTTATCGGTTTAAAAAATGGTCAAACTTTATTTTGAACAAGTCTCAATTCTCGGAGCCTACAAGATTAACGCTGCATAATTTTAACTTTTTACCCCGATTTGTTATAAGATACTACTAATCAGTCATTCTTTATGGGGTTAATGAAGTGTCAATACTTAGGCTTATTCTTGCCGACCAGCTTAGTGAATCAATCGCAAGCTTAAAAGGAGCAGATAAAAAAAGTGATGTTATTTTTTTGTGCGAGGTGATGACAGAAGCCACTTATGTCCCGCATCACCCAAAGAAAATTGCTTTTTTATTTGCTGCTATGCGCCACTTTTCCAAGACACTTCAAGAGCAAGGTTTTAAGGTGCGATACACTGCATTAGATGATCCGGCCAATACTGGAAGTTTTAATGGTGAAATCGCCCGGGCAGCCAAAGCGCTCAAACCACAAAAAATTATACTCACCGAACCAGGTGAATGGCGAGTTCGTGAGATGATGTCTCAATGGGAAGGTGTGCTGGGTATTCCCGTTGAGATTTTAGAGGACGATCGTTTTTTATGCAACCACACAGCGTTTAGTCAATGGGCCGCGGGTAAAAAGCAGTTTCGCATGGAGTTTTTCTACCGTGAGATGCGCAAAAAATATCACATACTGATAGATTCAGATAGCAAACCAGTTGGTGGTGAGTGGAATTATGACAAAGAAAACCGCAAGCCACCCAAGTCGGGCATGACTATTCCAAAACGTTTAACGCATAAAAAATCAGAGATTACCGAGGATGTTCTAAAACTGGTTGAAAAGCGATTTGCACATCATTTTGGCACTCTTACGCCCTTCAACTATGCCGTTACACGTCATCAAGCACTTATGGAACTGGAACATTTTATCGACAAAGTACTTCCTTATTTTGGTGACTATCAAGATGCCATGGTGTTGGGAGAGCCTTATCTTTACCATTCTCTTCTCTCATCGTATCTTAACGCTGGCTTATTATTACCGTTGGAAATATGCCAGAAAGCAGAAAACGCATATCATGCAAACAAAGCACCGCTTAATGCGGTGGAAGGATTTATACGACAGATCCTTGGCTGGAGAGAATATGTGCGGGGTATTTATTGGCACCATATGCCAGCGTATGCAGATCTTAATTATTTTAATGCAACATTATCGCTACCCGATTTTTATTGGGGTGAAGAAACAAATATGGTGTGCGTCAGCGAAGCAGTTCGCCATACAAAAGACCATGCATACTCTCATCATATTCAGCGTCTTATGATTACTGGTAATTTCGCATTGCTTGCCGGTCTTGATGTTCGCCAAGTACAGGAATGGTATCTTGCGGTGTACTCAGATGCATATGAATGGGTGGAAATGCCAAATACGCTTGGAATGGCATTATTTGGTGATGGAGGGATCATGGCAAGTAAACCCTACGCGGCAAGTGGGAAATACATACAGCGCATGAGTAATTATTGTGAAACATGCAAATACAGTCCCAATGAAATGACAGGCGATACGGCCTGTCCATTTAATTCGCTTTATTGGGATTTTCTGGCGCGCAATGAAAGCAAATTGCGTGGAAATCAGCGCATGCCTTATGTGTTTACAACGTGGGATAAGTTTGGGCCCGAAAAACAAGAAAGTATCAGAAATCAAGCAAAGACAGTTCTGCAGCGCATGCATGATAAGCAATTGTAACGTATCAAATTTATGTATAGTTATTTAGTATTGAGAAAAAATTCACTTTGGGGGAAGATGTGCGTAAAGATGCCTTTAATATCAAAATTGATGAGCGCATTTAATAAGCAGGTCTTAGTTATGATTATTTTTCTTGAGTGATTTGCTTAGTTCTCAAACCATAGAACATCTTAGCACCATTTTTAACAAAATATGAAACTATAGTATTTTGTGGCAGGGCAAGATCGTCTAAATTATCGCTAACGCCATCATTCAGACGATTTTTTTAGTATGGGGATCGACAAAGCCATATAAAAATGATCAAATGTTCCTATTTTATAAGGGAATATCATGCAAACAGACTTATTATCACATTTCAAAACACTTGAAGACCCCAGAATTGACAGAACAAAACGATATCCATTGATTGAAATCATTTTTTTGATTATCAGTGCGACAATTTCAGGATGTGAAGGCTGGAAATCTATCAGAGATTTCGGTTTACTTAAACTTGATTGGTTGAGACAGTTTTTACCCTATGAGAATGGCATTCCTGTTGATGATACGATAGCGCGAGTAATGAGAAAACTGAATACCAAACAGTTCGCTAATTGCTTTACAAGCTGGATTCGAGCCGTAACAAAAGCAACTGATGGTGATGTTATTGCCATTGATGGAAAAACGTTACGACGAAGTTTTAACACAAGTGACAGGAAGTCTGCGATTCATATGGTCAGCGCTTGGAGTACCGCTAATGGCGTTGTATTAGGGCAAGAAAAAACGGCTGAAAAAAGTAATGAGATTACTGCAATTCCTGAATTGTTAAATAGTTTGGCCATTAAAGGATGTATTGTCACCATCGATGCTATGGGATGTCAGAAAGATATAGCCGAGCAGATTGTAAAGCAAAAAGGTGATTATTTACTCGCTCTTAAAGTCAATCAAGGCAATTTCCATGAGGAAGTTGTTTCATTTTTAACAGTCGCAAAAGAGGCTGATTTTAAAAATGTGGAGCATGATTTTCATGAAGAAATTGATGCGGGTCATGGTCGTGTCGAGACACGACGCGCTTATGCTATTGATTTTAAAAAGTATAAAAAACATATGCCTGAAGGCTTGAAGTGGAAAAAATTAACCAGTGTCTTTATGGTGGAAACGATTAGAGAGGGGCGTGATTTTAAAACAATGGATATGCGTTTTTATATCAGTTCATGTGCTCCAGTGGCTGCGCCACTTCTAGGCGCTAGCCGTAAGCATTGGGCTGTAGAAAATTCTTTGCACTGGACGCTAGACGTTACATTTCGAGAAGATGAGTCTAGAATTCGAAAAGAGGCCGCTCCTGAGAATTATGCCATTTTCAGACATATTGCACTTAATATCATTCGTCGTAATACTTCTATTGATGCAAGTGTCAAACGCAAGAGACATATGGCTGCGCTTAATGATGATGTACGCACAACCCTCATAAAAGGTTTAAATTAAGATGCGGTTGCCCTGTATTTTGTGGTTTCAATGAACAAGGCGTTGCGACATGGATTTTAAAGACTACAAAGCTGGTATACAAACAACAATATCGATATCAAAGCTTTATGCCTACTCTCATTAATCATACTTGGCAGGTTAACGATAGCCATTTAGCGCTATTATTAAGCCAAGCAGATAATAAATTGGGGGGAGCTTAATGCATTTTCACAGCTTATTCCCGATATCGATTTTTTTATTAAAATGCACGTTAAAAAGAGGCTACATCCAGTAGTCATATTGAAGGAACTTAAACCAACATAAAAGTTAGTGCTCATATTTTACCAAGAAAATTTTAACTTTATTACCAGATGACGATTATAGACTTTTGCAAGAAGAGTTGGTTAAGAATCCTGAAGTAGGTAAAGTAATTAAAAATAGCGTTGGAATTCGTAGGGCTCGCTGGGGATTGAGACTTAAAGGAAAAAGTGGTGGTCTTAGAGTCATATATTATTGGCTAATATCTAAAGATCAAATATATATGCTTTATGCTTACCCAAAATCAGAACAAGAAAATTTAACAGATGAACAATTAATCATCTTAAAGAAAGTCGTTGAAGAGGAGTTGCATCATGAACAAACAAGATTTTGATGAGTTACTGGCAAGTATTTGTGAAGCAGGAAAAATTCTAAACGAAGAGCAAGAGGCTTCCCGTGAGTTTACCTTTAATCCTTTAGATGTAAAAAAAATAAGAGAAAAAACAGGATTATCACAAAGAGATTTTTCTACACTTGTTCATATTAGTTTAAGGACATTACAAAATTGGGAACAAGGAAAAAGATCGCCCACTGGACCTGCTGTCGCTCTTTTAACAATTATTAAAAATGATCCATTACACGCGATAAAAGCCCTTCATTAAACGTATCAATGCGTAAGGTAGGCTTTATTTCTATCATTGGATACTTTAAGAAAATTTTGCAACTGCTCATGTCCATTTGGCGCGCAGCGGAATATGGGCATGAGCAGTTATAAATTATTTAAATAAACCATTTTGTTTTAAAAAATAGGGGATGCGGTCTTTTAGCCATAGATATGGTGCTCCCTTTTCATTGGCACTTACAAAACCAACATGTCCGCCATAGGGGCTTAACTCCAAAGTGACATCACAGGATAATTCATCTGACTTTGGAATGACATCAGGTGTCATAAACGGATCATCTTCTGCATGAATAATCAGTGTGGGGGTTTTAATGCCGGTTAAGTATGCTTTGCAACTTGCAGAATTGTAATAATCAGCCGCATTTTTAAAACCATGAATCGGTGCTGTGATTTGATTGTCAAACTCCCATAAGTTTTTGATTTGGTTGAGTTGGGTGCTTGTAATAACGTTTTGTAAATCTTTTTTCTGCATTTTAAGCTTTAGCATTTGTTTTAAACGTTTGAGCAAATGCGTTTGATAGACTTTGGAAAACCCATGCTGAAGTTTATGGGTCGTTGTTGATAATTCAAAGGGCACTGAAATAGCTATTGCGCATTGTATGAAAGATTGCGCACTTGTTTCACCTAACCATTTTAATAATGCATTGCCGCCTAAGGATACACCAATGACCGCTTTTTTGGAATGAGGTTCTCTTTTTTTTAAAATCTCTAAAAGATAGTTAAAATCATTGGTGTCCCCCGCATGATAGGCGCGAATAAATCGATTGGGTTCATCACTTGCACCGCGAAAATACATCATCACACAACGTACTCCCTGGGCATTTAAAGAGGAAAAGAGGCTTTGAACATAATGTGAGTGCAGTCCTCCACCTAAACCATGTAATAAAATAACCAAAGGACTGTGATGAGGTATAAGATGGTTAGACCACACTAGATCAATAAAATCACCATCCGTAAGTTCAATGCGTTCTTTGGTGTATGTCAATTCCATTTTTTGCAGATCAACAAATTTAGGGTAGAGGGTCTGCATATGTGGGTTTTTTAACCACCAGAGTGGTTTAAAAGTGCTTTCTATAATCATATGGGCTTTTCTTAAAAAAGATTTTCATCACTATTGGATGGTGTGTTGCCAAAAAATGAACTGGATTTAGTGGGAGGAGGGGGGAGTTCATTATCATCAGCTGGAACTTCATTTTCACGGAAGAACTCACTGATGCTTTTCGCACCGGCAGGTGCGCGTAGACCATTTTGTGGGTTAATGGGGATGGATAAAATATTTTCAGGGGGTGTTGAGGTTTGCTCGGGCATTCCTTTAAGTGCAATCTTCATATAATCAATCCACAATGGCAATGCCAAAGAAGCTGCATATTCATGCAAAGGTTGGGGGGTATCATATCCAAACCACGTGGTGGTTACCAACTGAGCGTTATAGCCGGCAAACCAAGCGTCTACCTGATCATTGGTGGTCCCTGTTTTTCCGGCTAAATCATGTCGACCGAGTACTTTAGCTTGGACTGCAGTGCCGTGTTCAATGACACTTTGCAAAGCGGAGTGAATGAGAAATGTCAAATCGGGTGGAATGACCTCTGGTGCACAATTGGTGCCGTGGGGAGGGGTTTCCAAAGGTTTGCAGGCAATTGCAGGATTGGCTTGTAAGATGAGATCACCATGGCGATTGGTGATATGGTCAATCATATAAGGTTCAACACGATAGCCACCATTGGCGATAACGGCATAGGCTGAGGTCAGATCAATAGGACTGACGGATAAACTGCCGAGTGCCAGAGATAAGGCATGGGGCAATTGTTTTTTATCAAACCCAAAGCGGGTGACATATTGAATAGCATAATCGATACCAATATCATCTAATAAACGAATCGATACTAGGTTTCTGGAATAGGCTAAGGCTTCACGAACACGTGTGGGGCCATTGAAGGTATTGTTGTCATTATGTGGGCGCCATAAATGGTTTAAGCTCGGATCGCGCATGACAATGGGTGCATCATTGACAATGCTAGCGAGAGAGTAACCCTTGCTTAAAGCTGCGGCATAAATAAAAGGTTTAAAGCTTGAGCCCGGTTGACGTTGAGATTGAGTGACGCGATTGAATTTACTATATTGGAAATTAAAACCGCCAACGAGCGCTTCAATGGCGCCATTTTGGGGATTCAGTGAGATAAGCGCTGATTCTAGTTTTGGGATTTGGCTAATTTGCCAGTGCCCCTCTACGTTTCGTACGTAAATTACGTCACCACGTTTCGCAACATTGGCAGCCGTACTCGGTGCTTTACCAGTCCAGCCATGGGTTAATGCTGGTTTTGCCCAAGATAAGCCATCCCAGTTTACGGCAATGGCGTTGCCATCTTTGAGAAATACCTTTAAGGATTTTGGCTTGACCTCAGTGACAATGCCTGGCAATAAATCATGGTTGTTTTGATAGCTGCTTAGAATCGCTCCTAATTGTTTTTTAGTGGGTTGCGCTGTTAGTTGTAGATTTTTAATCGGTCCACGATAACCATGACGTTTTTCATAATTGAGGAGGTGTTGTTCGACTAGACGATTGGCAGCGATTTGTAATGGGGCTTTAATGGTGGTGTAGACCTTAAAACCTTGTGTATAGGCGTCTTCACCAAAGTGTGCGTATAAGGACTGGCGAATCATCTCAGCCACGTAGGGCGCAGACGCTTTGATTTTTGGGCCATGATAACTAGCGTTTACAGGCTCAGCAATGGCAGTATCGTATTGCTGTGTTGAAATGTATTTTTCTTCATAGAGCCTATCTAAAACATGATTTCTGCGCCTGAGTGCAGCATTGGGATTGGCAATTGGGTTATGGGCTGAAGGCGCTTGGGGGAGGCCGGCAATCATTGCTAATTCAGAAATGGAAAGCTCATTAATGTTTTTACCATAATAAATTTGAGCAGCAGCGCCTACGCCATACGCTCGGTTACCTAAATAAATTTTATTTAAGTAAAGCTCTAAAATTTTTTCTTTAGGCAGTTCTTGATCAATTTTAATGGCAAGTAAAATTTCATTGAATTTTCGCCAAAAGGTTTTTTTGCGATCCAAGAAGAAGTTTCTTGCTACTTGCATGGTAATGGTGCTTCCACCTTGAGACTTTGTGCCTGTTTTTACCATTTTCAGAGCAGCGCGACCCAGGCCCATAATATCGACACCAGGATGCTCAAAGAAACGCTGATCTTCGGTTACAAGTAGTGCTCGCACGAGCGTTTGCGGAATTTGTTCATAGGTTAAAGGGATGCGACGTTTTTCGCCATATTCTTGAATTAATTCGCCATCTTGAGAAAAGATTTGTAAAGGAACTTGAAGTTCAACATTTTTCAGTGATTCAACATCAGGAAGCTGGCTGACAAGGTAGAGGTAGACGATGGCTGATATTGTGAAAACCACAAAGCCAAGACTTATGAAAGACCAAAGACCGTGTTGCCAAAAAAAACTGGTTTTTTTCATTCTTTGTTAAAAGCGTTCAAATTTAAAATAATCTATAT
>JAKFUY010000133.1 GCA_021732495.1 Legionellales bacterium
GACGTCCTTGCATTGTACGCCCTGTGTGTTCATCGACGATCACCACTTGCTTATTTTGCACGATATAATCAACATCCCTGCTGAAAATTTTATGCGCACGTAAAGCAGAGTTCACATGGTGCATTAAAATAATGTTTCTGGCATCATACAAACTATCGCCTTCAGCTAAAAGACCGGCATCAATCAACAATTGCTCTACTTTTTCATGTCCAGCATCGTTTAAGTGAACTTGTTTTTGCTTGACATCAATCGTAAAGTGCCCCCCATCGCCTTCTTTCTCTTGAAGCATTAAATGTGGAATCAATCGATTTATATTTTGATACATCTCTGAACTGTCTTCAGCCGCGCCTGAAATAATTAAAGGTGTTCTGGCTTCATCAATTAAAATTGAGTCAACCTCATCGACAATCGCGAAATTTAAATCGCCTTGCACTTTATCTGAATCTTGAAATGCCATATTATCGCGAAGGTAATCAAAACCAAATTCATTATTGGTTCCATAGACGATATCACTGGCATAGGCTTGTTTTTTATCCTGTAGAGGCATATCGGGATAAATAACACCTACTGTTAAATCCAAAAACTCATACACAGGACGCATCCATTGACTATCCCGTTTTGCCAGATAATCATTGACCGTCACAATATGCACACCTTTTCCAGAAATGGCATTTAAATATGCTGGTAAGGTGGCAACCAAGGTTTTTCCTTCACCAGTGCGCATTTCAGCAATATTACCCTCGTGCAACACCATGCCACCTATGAGCTGGACATCAAAATGGCGCATTTCTAATGCACGAAAAGAGGCTTCTCTCACCGCAGCAAATGCTTCAACAAGCAAGCTATCCAATGACACCCCTTGTTGAAAACGCTCACGAAATTCTTGGGTTTTAGCACGCAAATCAGCATCTGATAATTGCTGAAAATCAGGCTCTAAGGCATTGATTAGCGTCACATTCTGCTCTAAACGTCTTATAATGCGTTCATTACGGCTGCCAAAAAATTTTTTTGCTAACGATGTTAACATAGTCCATTCATCTCACTAAAAACAAAATTAAATAATAATGCAATTTTAAACTGCACGTTTTAACGATTTTCTTTTCCCATATAGGATTGATAGGGGTTATCGACCGGCAATTCAACTGCTAATGGATAATTTTTAAAATGAATCTCAGTGCTTGTCATTTGAACATCTTCCATATCGAGCACTTGATTTCCAAAATGATACACTAGTTTTTCATGCCCTGTACACCTTAAGCTATCTTCTTCTTGCTGCTTATTACTGATGATTTCATGTTTTTTCTGATACGATTTTAAGTTTTTTGAACCGTACTTATGTGCAAGCATCCCCATCGTTTGCTCGGGAGACAATACCAGTGCAGACGCATTATTCCCTCCAAACCCTTTGGCATTAAGAATGGCACCTTTATATTCATTGGTTTTTTCCATCACGTGATGCTGCATTAAAATATCCAAATGGTCATCATAAACATCATCTGCAATGTGATCAATGGTTTCAATACCAGCAATCACACCGAGTTTCCAAGCACCTAATGTTGCCATTAATTGATCCCCTGCAGCAACTCCTACGGAATGCCCTAAATAGGATTTCACTGCAGAGACTTTCCAAGCCTCAATGCCAAATGTTTTGGCCACTTCATTTAAAATATGACTCTCAGTGACACGATTTTGAGGTGTGCCAGTGCCATGGGCTTGGACATAGGTATCGGATATATGTTTGTCACCCAGAATCGCTTTGGCTAGTGCTGCAGATTTAGCGACGGTAATATAGTTTCCAACACCTGGGCTAGATATTGATTTCTTATTGCCATCCGCGTTTACGTAAACACCTGGAACAGAACCTAATAGACTCAGACCCAATTCCATGGCTAAATCATCTGCCATTAAAATTGCAAATTGTGCTGACTCTGCAATCACAAAACCGGTATTGGTAGAAAAAGGACGGCATGCACGACGGTGATTGACCACATCAGTCATGTCTAATTTACGTAAGGACTCATCAGTAGCCAACGCACCCATTAAGGCAAAACCTTCCATCAAGGCAGGTTGAATAGGCGCTTCCGCGCACCCTACTACAGCCACTTTAGCCACACCTTTTTGAATATCTTGTGTCGCCATCCTCAAATTATATAAAAAAGTAGCACATGCACCTAAATTATGTCCAGTCGTTCCTAAGCTATTAATAATATAACTATTGATAAAGTCTGCAGGCATTTCAGCTAAAGACAGTGGCAACATTTTTGAAGAAATGCGCGCTCCTTTGAGCGGAAGGCTAATTAAACCAATCAGTGAATTATCATCAATCTGACCTAGCGCACTTCCTGCGTACACGACCAATTCATCGGGCTTAATGTGCGTCATGATGTCATTCCAATCCATTCCAAGCGATGATAATGCATCAGACATCCCATAAAGCGTCATCGACAATCCTCTCGGATGATGTTTGGAATGATAAAGACTTGCCGGATCGAACCCTCTAGGAAGTGCCGCAGCTGTTTGCACAGCCATGGAATAATGTTTGCTCCATAGAATAGATTGACCTTTTTTAAAATCTAAGTTTTGGTTTTGTCCATCTAAGTCAGATGCTGAAATATGAAAGTCCGACGACACATTGGCAATATGGTGTGATGGCACTCTACTGGGATCAAATAAATCAATCCGTCGCACCAAGGTATGTTGTAAAATAGCTTCTATGCGTTGTTCTAAGTTCATATCAATCAACTTCATTCGATGGGATAAATCCATCCACGTTGATTGCATCATTTCTGCTGATAATGCACTATGAACCATTCTTTTATAAGCATGAAACCCAGATGTGCGTCCTGCTGAATTAATACCACCCATTCCCACTATCACTGGTAATTTCATCACTTCATCCTAAGATTAAATCAGTCAAAAGATTTTGCATATTTTTTTCTCTTAAAGCAACTTGCAAGGCTTGCTTCCATTGTTTTGCATATATTGTACCATGATATAAATTAAAAAGTGGCTTTAAATAAAGACTTATTCGATTGGCTGGTATATGTTCGGCATCAATGTGCATAAAATACGCTTGAGTTAAGGCTTCACGACTTAATAATTGCACTTCTGGAAACAAGTGCCGATGAAAATCGGTCAGAAGATAAGGATTATCACAGGCCAAACGGCCCAGCATGACACCATCAACCTTCCCCAAATGTTGTTCCATTTGGGGAACTGTTTTAATATCCCCATTGATAATAAACCGGACGTGGGGAAAATCCTGTGCAATTCGATATACATAGGTATAATCAATGGGCGGAATCGTCCGATTTTGTTTGGGATTTAAGCCCTTTAACCATGCTTTTCTTGCATGCACCACAATTTCACGGCAACCTGATTCGACGATGCCTGCGATAAAATCCCTAAAAAATGCGTAGGAATCGAATTCGTCCACGCCAATCCTGGTTTTCGCCGTTACAGGAATGGATAAATGCGTATTAAGATACTGAAGACATTGAACGACCAAAGGTTTGTCTTTCATCAAACAAGCGCCAAAAGATCCCGCCTGTACTCTTTCACTGGGACACCCTAAATTAAGATTCACCTCTTGGAAACCGGCACGTTCTGCCATTAAAGCGGCTTGAAGCAACTCATCAGGACAGCTGCCACCCAATTGCAATACCAAAGGTGATTCTAATGAATAATGGCTCAAATGGCGCTCTGGTTGATAAATGATCGCCCTGGGAACCATCATTTCAGTAAATAATTTTGCATTGGGCAACATTAAGCGCATCAATAATCGAAAAGGACTGTGTGTCCAATCCACCATAGGTGCAATCTGTAGCGTTTGAAAGGTCATAAAAACAAAAATTACGTTCAAAAAATAATGCATATTGTATATGATTTATGATATGTTTGCATCATTGTTTTCGATCATGGGGAAAAACCAAGATGACACTCCCTGACCATGCAGCTGCTGAAGTCAAAGCATTCTTAATGAATTTTCAATCAAAGCTCTGTAAAGATATGGAAGCTGTTGATAAGAAAGCCACGTTTTTTCATGATCACTGGCAACGCCCAGAAGGCGGCGGCGGTATCAGCTGTGTCATGGAAAATGGTAACGTATTTGAGAAAGCCGGGGTTAACTTTTCTCACATCTCGGGTACTTCATTGCCCCATGCGGCAAGCAAAGTGAGACCTGAGCTGATTGGCAAAGCGTTTGAGGCCATGGGTGTATCGATTGTCATTCATCCAGAAAATCCTTTTGTACCAACCACTCACACCAATATTCGTTTTTTTATGACCCACGATGAACACACAGCACCGGTGTGGTGGTTTGGCGGTGGTTTTGATTTAACCCCTTACTATGCTTTCGAAGAAGACTGTGTGGCTTGGCATCAAATGGCACAACTGGCCACCCATCCTTTTGAAGACACATTGTACCCCAAATGGAAAAACTGGTGTGATACGTATTTTTACCTCCCGCATAGACAAGAAACCCGAGGCATTGGTGGTCTTTTTTTTGATGACTTTTGTGAGCCTGATTTCGAAACTTGCTTTCAAATTCTTAAGAATGTAGGACATGGTTTTTGGAGTGCTTATAAACCCATTGCCGAAAAAAGAAAAGACACCCCCTTCAATGAGCAGCAGAAAAATTTCCAACGTTACCGTCGAGGTCGTTATGTGGAATTTAATCTCCTCTACGATAGAGGCACCCTTTTTGGATTGCAATCTCAAGGCCGCACCGAGTCGATTCTGATGTCAATGCCACCAGAGGTTACATTTAAATACAATTGGCAGCCTACCCAAGGCAGTGAAGAAGAAAAACTCTACACAAGGTATTTAAAGCCACAAAATTGGCTAGAAAAATAAGTCCCTATCCTTATTATTTTGCGCTGGGCCATTCCATGCGTAATTTCGTAAATAGAGATTCATAAGTGTCTGATATGGAATACCATTGTCCTCAGATAAATGTTTAAAATAATCAGTCGTATCAATATCAAGCTTTATGGTAACTTGTTTTTTTAAGTCATCAATACAAGGATTTTTTTTGCCCCTGAAAAATTATATTCTTTGGCTCTTGTAAAATTAAAGTGGGTAAGTAGGCAGAGCTGCGTTTCGCAAAATCTAATCCATCGGCAAACAAGTAGAGATAGAGCATCGTTTTAAAATGATTAGCGTTGTACTCAAGGCCGCTTGAACGACTGAATTAAGCCCTTCTAACATCGTTATGTATTTTTTTTCATTGAACAAACCCATTCCATCATTTTCCATACAATACGTTATAATTAAATATAATTTATCATCAAAAAAAAGAAAATGAATATTAATCCCATTGAAATTGGATTGTCCTTTCTGGAGGGGTTGGCGCTTATTGCCTCACCTTGTATCTTACCGGTATTGCCACTGATGCTTGCAGGGTCTTTGGAAGGCGGTCGCCGACGTCCTTTAGGAATCATTATTGGGTTTGTCTGCGCATTCACATTATTTGCATTATTATCACGCCAACTGGTATTGGCCTTGCATATTGATCTTGATTATATTATATACACCTCGCTTGTATTTTTATTATTATTCGGTTTGGTTCTGTTTTCAGAAAAGCTGTCATTAAAATTCAGTGCGCTAACACAGCGATTCGCTAACATTGGAGGAAATCTATCTGCCAACGCAAAAAAAGGCTTCGGTAGTGGCCTGTTGCTTGGCGTATTAATTGGACTGGTTTGGACGCCCTGTGCTGGGCCAATACTTGCTGCCGTATTGGTGCAGGTTATCCGCCAGCAAAGTGACTCGCAAGCACTCTTTCTCATTGCGGCCTTCGCTTTAGGCGCAGGTTTGCCAATGCTCGGTATTTCCCTTGTTGGTAGAAGCCTTATCGGAAAACTTGGTTTCTTTACTCGTCATACTGAGGCCATGCGAAAAATATTCGGCGTCATTATCATACTAGCCGTCTTATTGATAGCCTCTGGTGCAGATGTAAAATCCTGGGGAAGTAAAAAAGAAAGTCCCATCTTAAACATGCATAGTGGTATTATTAATGCCCTAGAAAGACCCTATCCCGCACCAGAATTTTCCGGTATTGAAGAATGGTTTAACAGCCAGCCGCTTTCAATGACAAATCTTAAGGGTAAAGTCGTGTTGATAGATTTCTGGACCTATTCATGCATCAACTGCATACGCACCTTACCGTCTATCATCGATTGGGATCGAAAGTATCGCAACAAGGGGCTTATCATTGTTGGCGTCCATGCCCCTGAATTTGAGTTCGAAAAAAACCCAAAAAATATTAAAAACGCTGTTGCTGCCCATCAGATTAGCTACCCAGTAGCGCTTGATAACCATCTTGATACCTGGACAAACTTCAACAACCACTACTGGCCAGCGCATTACTTGATTGACCAGGAGGGACGTGTTGTTTATACCCATTTTGGAGAAGGTGATTATGGCATTACTGAGAATAATATACGCTTTCTGCTGGGATTAAATAAAGTCACGATGACACCCGACGCTATTGTGAGTAGCGCCTCACAAACACCGGAGACCTATTTGGGTAGTTCTAGAGCAAGTCATTTCAGCAATCACCCCCAATCATTACCCCCCGATCATTGGAGCCTCTTAGGCAAGTGGCGCATTGAAAATGAGCGCATTATCTCCAAAGAAGCAGGTGCAAAATTGCTATTAAATTTCACTGCCGGCAAGGTGTTTCTTGTTATGGGAGCACCTAAAGATCAATCCGTAAAGGTGAATATCACCCTAAATGGAAAACCTATCGGCCAATTGACTATCAATCAACATAAGCTTTATATGCTGGTTAAACAGCATGGTTCAAAAAATGGTCTTCTGGAAATAAAGGCCAATTCACCGGGGCTTGAGGCTTATGCTTTTACATTTGGAGAGTAAGATGAATAAACATATCTTTTTAGTATTGATGGGATTGGTCTCGGGCAGCGCCCTTACAAATGCTTCACCAAACCACGAGGAGAATATACACATGAATGAGATGCAAAAATACGTAACTCAAAAAAATGGCACGGAACCGGCTTTTAACAATGCTTACTGGGATAACCATGCAGAAGGAATCTATGTCGATATTCAGTCAGGTGAGGTTTTGTTTTCATCTATAGATAAATTCGATTCTGGCACTGGCTGGCCGAGTTTCACCAAACCACTCGACTCAAAGAATGTGTCTGAAAAAACCGATGCCTCATTCGGCATGTCCCGGACAGAGGTACGTTCAGTAAAAGGTAATTCACACCTTGGACACCTTTTTGATGATGGTCCCAAAGAAAAAGGCGGATTAAGATACTGTATTAATTCGGCGGCGCTTAGATTCATACCAAAGGACAAGATGATAGATGAAGGATACGGACAATACCTTAACTTATTTGAAAAGAAAAAATAAAGAGACTAAAACCGAAAGGATTATTCGCCTTGCACGCCTCTTTAATTTAACACAACGCTTGTTTGTTATTCACTCAGGTGTTTTTTTAAGGTATTATGTTATCACTAAATTGATAAGACGGATATTATTCATGAGATTCAAAACCGATGGTAAAATACTGAGTCTTCCACAGGCAAGATTACGAGGTATCCAATGCTTAATTTAAGGGACATTGCACAAGACCCCGAATCATCAATGAAGGCCTCAAGAGAGGAACAAGAGATTTGGTCGGATCTTTTTAACCATTACAAGACAGCGATAGATTACACCGGTATTGATCTTATCATCAACAACTTAAGAGACACGCTTAGATCTCGTTATCAAGAGAATCCTGCCATATTGCGTACTATAGACTACCCCTTGCCTTTAGAATGGAGCGAATATCAAGAACTTGAATTCCCCCCAGAATTGCAAGAAGAGGCCATCAAGGCTTATGTTCAGAACAAAGATCACACCGCCTTGCGCTTTCTATCCGCACCAAACCCTTTGATGCATCCATTAGCCGAGTATATTAATACAGAGGAAATGCGAGCTGAATTTATAGAATACCAACAAGAAATTTGCGTTTTTTACCTAGCCGCAATAGATACTGAATTTACTCCAACCAATGGCTATACCCTTGATACACGATTAGATTGTTTCATTGAAGAATTGGCTCTTATGGGACGTGCTCATAATTGGAATCCTAATCCAAATGATATCAATGAGGAGAGGGACGACCTTGAACGAGATAGGCCGAGTTGCTTCTCAGGCATTAAACGACGGTTATTTCAGTCTGTAAGAGGTCATGCGCTCACAACTATGTTAACAAAAGACATGATTCAAGAAGAGTTACGTCATTTTGTACGGCAACATATTGAAAAAACTGTCAATAAATACAACCGCAGCGCCATTAATGTGGCTTGGAATAAGGTATTTGAAGGTGAAGAGCTAACAAGTGAAGACCTCGCTGCATTACGTATCCTAGACATGCCAACTGAAAAACAAGCGACACTCATAGCATTCTTAGGGGGTAAATACGGTAATCAATTTACAAACAATCCTGCATTTAAAACACAAATTGAAACTGCATTTTTCCTAAAAAACAGCAAAGATGCGCATGTGCTTAACTTTGGCCATTTCCAACCAGATGACTTTTTTAATAAGCCAGATGGAGAAAGTTCTGACAATAGTAATCAGACTACTTTAATGGGAAATAATGACGAGGCTTTTGACTTATCTTGTTGGTTAAATCAGTACTCAGTGGGCTTATGTGTAGCCGCCTTTTCAGGCCTTATGGAAGCTCTTGTTATAAATGCCATGGCTGTTTCCCTAACCACAACTTTGGCGTTAGTGACAGTAATTGGAGGACCTATCGCATTGGGTGTTTTAGCAGGGATTTTTTATCACACCCTTTATCATGGTGTAGCCCCACTGCTATAATCGAGGATGTTGGGATGAGATAAATTTCACATCCCCTTATTTCTCTCAATCATTTTTTTCTTGTGCCACTATGCAAGATGTTCTACTATCCCTAAAAAACCAAGCGAAAACAATCTATGTATCGATTATTGATTGATGAGCATATACCCTATATTGATACGTTTTTTAAAGAAAACTTTGTCATCACACGGTATGAGAATGCGACTGACCTCGAACAGATGATTGACGCACAAGATATTTTAATTTGTCGTTCAACAACGTCTATTG
>JAKFUY010000038.1 GCA_021732495.1 Legionellales bacterium
TGAAGTTAGACATGGATAAGATTCAAACAGAATATGAAGATTCAAGAGGTTGGCGAGAATTCATTAAATATGCATTTTCTATAGGAACATTCGGATTAGGAGCGATATATTTATGGTTAACAACATCGATTATTCAAAAAGGTGAAATCGGATTGCGTCGTAATTTTCGAGGCGAAATGATTTTATTACCACCAGGGAGACATTCTAATTTTCCTTGGGAATCATATCCTATATATGCACAATCGATATCGATGTCACAGGACGCCATCAAACTCGGACCATACACCATTCTTAGTGTACAAACGGGTAATGTTGCCAAAACCTTCAATAAGGGGAAACTGGAAATTCTTCCAGAAGGGCAATATCTACTGAATGAGGCTACTCATGTCTTTGACAGTTTTGTTGCAGTTAAACAAGAAACTAAAAAATTGAAAGAGGTGACTGTATACACCAGAGACAATGTTGGTTTGACATTACATGCCGATGTGCGATATCAAATCCAGAATCCTGAAATAGCGATTAGCAAAATTGATAATATTGATAATTCAATCAAAGAAATTGCAGTCATTAGTATTTCAAAAATTGTGAGTCATCATACATTAGCAGATTTCGCTCCTGCTACGAGTCTTGTAGATGCCAAGGAGCATGGTATGACAGATGTTATTAGTGAATTAACAAACCATATTACAGCTCAATTATCTCAGCTTGGAATTGAATTGTTAACTATAGGGGTTACGAGCTGGAGTATAAATGATAAAGATTTAGCACATGAATTGGCCCAAGGTGCTGTAATTCAATCACAGGTTCAGTCTAGAATGCTTTCCGCAAAGCGAGAGGCAGAGGTCATGCAAATTTCAACACAAGCTGAAGCTAGTCGAAGGATAGCGCTTGCGGAAAGTGATGCGACGGCTACTAAATTAAGAGGGGAGGCAATCCATATAGTAGCTGAACGGTTGCAAAACCCGGCCGCCCAAGCTATTTACGAAAGATCTCAACACGTTGAGCTGGTTCGAGCAACCAATAATCCCAACCTGTTTTTTTATCAACCGCTTGGAGGACACTCACCTCAAATGTCATCTCCGGCAATACAGCAATCACGAGATTCTGCTATTTAGGTTCAATCATAGCCCCGAGTCTAGCTACTCAGGGCTATAAATCCATACGATTTTTGACTAAATGCAATAAAAAAAAAAAAAATACTTGCACTGACTGGGTGATTATAATAATATTTGCGACGGAGAGATGGCAGAGTGGTCGATTGCGGCGGTCTTGAAAACCGTTGAAGGGAAACCTTCCCAGGGTTCGAATCCCTGTCTCTCCGCCAGTTTTTCCCCACGCAATGTTAACGCCAATTCAATTCTACTTCAAAACAATTTCTTATCTGTTTAAGCCCTAAAACACCATATATGCTTGCCTAGTTGATTTTTTATTGCCTTCTGTTAACATACCCCTTCCTGCAAGGGAGAACATGGCTGATATCAAAAAATAAGCCATTTTGACGTTTTAACCAGGGAATACAAATGCCCCAATACAAGCATGTCAGTTTACGAATCGTCGTATTACTATTAACTTTGAATTTAGCAGCTTGTAAAAATTGGTTCGGAAAGGATGATGAGTATAATCCTTATAAGGATGAGACCGCCGAACAAATTTATGCTGAAGCTGATAAAGCATTAAAAAAACACGAATATTCAAATGCAATTAAGCGTTTTGAAGCCATGGACAGTATGTATCCTTTCCATGACAATGCTGAACGGGCACAATTGCAATTGATCTATGCTTATTATAAAAAAGATGATTTTGCTTCTTGTTCCGCAGCTGCTGAGCGATTTATCCATCTGTACCCACGATCGAATCGTGTTGATTATGCCTATTTTATGAAGGGGATGGCGAATTTCAAACAAATGCGTGGTGCTTTAGCATTGTATGTGCCTATGGATTTGGCATGGCGTGATCCTGGAACCATGTCTCAAGCCTATTCTGACTTTGCAACCTTAGCCGAGAAATTTCCACATTCTAAATATACACCAAATGCCAAACAAAGAATGATTTATTTGCGTAACTTATTTGCAGCACGAGAAATGCACAATGCCAATTATTACTATTATCACCAAATGTATATGGCAGCCGCTGAGCGAGCAAATTATTTGATTCGCAACTATTCACAATCATCCAGTGCAAGACCTGCTTTGGGATTGATGTATCATTCATATGTTAAATTGGGTTTAACAGATGCAGCCAATGATGCTTTGAAGATTTACCAGGCTACTTATCATTGTAATCCAAAAAGACCCAACAATATCTTAAGATGGTAGATTAAAAAAACCCGGGGTTGACCGGGTTTTTTTATTGCTCAAGCTTCGGTGATAAGCTCTGGTTGTGTTGTTAGTTCAGTAAAATCATCCAATAGTTGCTGGTAAGTATGCCCCATAAGTAGAAGATTGCTGAGCGTATCATCATTTTCAATATCGTTAGCATCTACTTCTTCTTGAAAAGACTCAAGTGCTTGCACACGTTTAAACGTTAATTTTGTATTGAGTGTGAACTCTAATCGTTCTCGCCAGATAAAAGAAATTTCCTGGGGAACCAAACCTTTGTTCAACCATTCGAGTGCCACATCTTCTTGCCAGTCATAACCTTGGCAGCGCATCTGTTTTCGCCCATTATCACTATCTATCCATTGAATACGGTCAGAAAGCTTTAAAAAATGGGGCAGGGTATTGGGATTCGCTAACCATTTTTGCCATTGATCGACCACATCCAGTTGTGTTTGTATGGGAGAGATATCGATTTGATGGCCGATGGTTTTATGAATAAATGCCATGATCATCTCAAGTTGTTGCGTGCTAGTTGCTTGTATATACATTCGTTTGCGTTTGGCATCAAACAATAAGGTGAGATGTTTTTGAATACAAAAAGCTTTAGGTAATAAATCAAATTCGATATCTTCTTTCATTTGTTGTTTTTCATGCCGCTTGATCGGAAATCCGCGGGATTGTTGAAGATCATGAATTTTTTTCTCCATATGATTTTGGATGACAGCACTTGGTAATATTCGTTCTTCTTTTCCGAACAAACATATGCTGTATCCATTAATCGTTTGAAACAAGCTTTGATCAGCAAACATCTTCCAGCCATGGGTCATGCGTGCGTGCGCAGGGCAGGGTGTTAAAGGATGTTTGCTGAGATGAGGAGCGAGGTCTTTTTCAAAATCAAAAGAGATTTGAAAAGCTTGAAATTGCTTAAGCCACATAGAAATCCTTAATTATCAGTTAAGAATAAGATAATACCTTTTTTTTATGAGGGTGCAAGGATAGTTTAGTAAATTATAAGCGCATTTTAGCAGGTGGTGAAAAGGCAGTGTTTTCACTGAGTTCAAATTTGCCCGGTACCAACATGCTGAGAGCGATGGGGCTGAGGGGCGATAGAGGCTTTAGTGGAATAGGTCTTAGGTGAGGTGAAATAGGGGCAGGCTCAGCGTTCCTATCATCATTATTTTGCATGTACGCGTTTAATAAAGTAGGTGTATCATCATCAATTTCGATCGCGTGTGCTGGAGAAGGCTCTAGGGCTGCGGGTCTTGGGGGAACTGGATTTTCTTTTTTAAAATAATTTGGAAACAGCCAATTTAAAAAAACTTTTAAAGTCTCAATCATGATAAGGGGCATCTAAGAATAATGAAAACATGGCTATACTATCAGTCTACAAAATAAAATCTAGTTTATTACGCATCTTTATTGACAAATCTTAAACCAAGAGCTATCAATAAGTATCTTATCTTAATAAATGAGCAATAACATATGAATGAGACGCTTCACAACGATGTTCATCAATTGATTTTAAGTTTGGATGATTTTCAGACACAACGTGAACATCATTTGTATTTTGTGAAAGAGTCTTTTTTGATGGGTGAATATCAAATTCACCCTAAGTTAATTGCTGCAAATTGGTTAATTAGTTGTTTTAACGTTAATGCTGAAGCATGTGTGATGGATTGAACCCAAATTTTATTTGGGTGTCATTCTCAGTCCGCCATCTAAACGAATCACTTCGCCATTGATGTACTCATTTTCAATAAGATGCATGGCCAGTGATGCATATTCTGCGGGTTGTCCTAATCGTTTTGGATATGGAATATTTTTTGCAAGCTCCACTTGAACCTCATCAGGCATAGCAAATAACATCGGGGTAGCCATCAGCCCTGGTGCAATGGTGTTTACGCGAATTCGATGTTGCGCTAATTCTCTAGCGGCTGGCAGCGTTAATGCTGTAACCCCGCCTTTCGATGCGCTGTAAGCGGCTTGACCGATTTGCCCTTCGAAGGCCGCCACTGATGCTGTGTGGATGAATACGCCTCTTGATTGATTTTCAGGACATTCCGTAGTGGACATCTTTTCGGCGACCAACCGCATGACATTAAAAGTTCCAATCAGATTCACTGCAATCACTTTAGAGAACTCTGACAAGGGCAGGGGGCCATTTTTGCCTATGATACGTTTAGCAGGGGCAATGCCGGCACATTGAATACATACACTGGGGATGCCAATCAGCTCTATGGTTTGCTCTAAGGCATTCATGACCGATGTTTCACTGGTGACATCACATTGAACATGATAAGGTGTGCTTCCTTCTTGAATATCCCAGCTGATGACTTTTGCACCTTTGGCTGCAAGGCCTTCAAAGCAGGCTTGACCTAGACCCGATTGTCCGCCTGTAATGATAATTCGACATTGATTAATGTTCATTTGTTTTCCTTTTTCATAAATGCTTGATTGAGGGCTTTAAATACAGGGGTTCCTGCTTGTTTCATCCATTCATAAAACACCATTTCAGATGTAATGACATGGACTCCTGCTTGTTTCATTCTATCGATAGCCGCATGATGATCTGCTAAATGTCTTGCAGAAATAGCATCCAACACCACATAAACTTCAAGGCCTGCGGCCACCAAGTCTAGGGCAGTTTGCAAGATGCATACATGGGTTTCAATCCCTACTAAAATGAGTTGCTTACGATTTATTCGCTGTATTTCAGAGCAAATATGCGAGTCCTTATAGGCGGAAAATGTAACTTTTTCTAAAACCACATGCATGGGTAAAAGTGAGCGCAATGGCTCTATTGTATAACCGAGACCTTTCGGGTATTGCTCGCATGCCAATACCGGCACATCCAACTCACTGGCAAGTCGCATGAGCCACTCGCTTCGTTGAATCATATGCTTTGCATTAATAACTTGTGATGCAAGCTTTTCTTGCACATCGACGACGAGTAAGCAAGATTTATTCTTATCCAATAGCATATAGGGGGACCTTTCTTAAAAGCTTGAAAATATCTTAGCTGAGAAAACAGAAGATGAATAGAGTTAAATATCATGGAAAATTTAGATATAATGGGTCCCTTATAGGAGAGTTTTAGTGGAACATTGTATTGAAGATTTAATGCGTATTTTTAATAATTGTTTTGCCCACAGCTATCAGACACGGCTGGAGCGAGGGGGAGATGAGCCTTTATACTTACCCAAAGAGGCCACGCGTGATTATCATGTCATCTTATTTGCTAGAGGTTTTTTTAGCAGCGCACTTCACGAGGTTTCCCATTGGTTAATTGCAGGAGATCAAAGACGTTCGCTTATCGATTATGGCTATTGGTATGAGCCTGATGGACGTACAGAGCAACAACAAAGGTTATTTGAGCATGTTGAAGTCAAACCCCAAGCTCTGGAGTGGATATTATCCAATGCATGTGGCTTTCAATTTCAATTGAGTGTTGATAATTTAAATGGCGAGCCCGGCGATAGTCACCAATTTCAAGAGCTCGTTTATCAACAGTTGCAAAAATACGCTCAAGACGGATTGCCTCTCAGAGCTAAAATATTTAGAGATGCACTGTTTCAATTTTATCGAGGACTTGAACCCTTGTCTAAAGCAGAGTAAAATATAAAAAAAATTTTCTTATTGTGAATTTTATGAGCAAATCTGCAGAACTCTATCATAAAGCATGCCAATATATTCCTGGTGGTGTTAATTCTCCGGTGCGCGCTTTTAAAGGCGTTGGAGGCACGCCTGTTTTTTTTGAACGCGGCCATGGTGCTTATTTGTATGATGTTGATGGTCAAAAGTATATCGATTATATCGGATCGTGGGGGCCTTTGATTTTAGGTCATGCACATCCGGAAGTGGTGGCAACAGCTATTGACACCTTGCAAAAAGGCATGACGTTTGGTGCACCATGTGAGTTAGAAGTTCAATTGGCAGAAAAAATTTGTCAATTGATGCCCAATATTGAAAAAGTTCGAATGATGAACTCGGGTACCGAAGCGACCATGACGGCAATTCGTTTGGCTCGTGCAGTGACCGGGCGACAAAAAATAATGAAGTTTTCTGGCTGTTTTCATGGCCACTCTGATGCGCTGTTGGTAAAAGCAGGCTCTGGCTTGCTGACCTTGGGTGTTCCTGGTACGCCCGGAATTCCAGTGAATACGGTGCAAAACACGGTAACGGCACCTTATAACGATTTGAACGCAGTTCGGGCATTGTTTGAAAATTTTCCTGAAGATATTGCGGGTATTATTGTTGAACCGATTGCTGGCAATATGGGGATGGTTCTCCCAGATCCAAAATTTCTTGTTGGATTGAGAGACTTATGCGATAGGTATCAATCCATTTTGATTTTTGATGAGGTCATGACAGGGTTTCGTGTCGCATTGGGTGGGGCGCAAAGTATTTATCAGATTAAACCTGACTTAACTACCTTAGGTAAGATTGTTGGTGGTGGTATGCCTGTGGGTGCTTTAGGTGGAAAAGCGGCTATTATGGACCATTTAGCACCCCTGGGTGATGTCTACCAGTCAGGTACTTTCGCAGGCAATCCATTAACCATGGCCACAGGCCTTACGACATTATCGCTTTTAGAAAAGCCGAATACCTATCTATCTTTAGAATCTAAGTTAAAAACACTATTATTAGGCTTAGAGGAATTGGCTAAGGTCTACGATATACCCCTGCAATCAGTCTTTCTTGGTGGTATGTTTGGTCTTTATTTTACAAAACACTACCCGATTCGTTCCTATGATGATGTGGCAACTGCCGATGAGCATTTCTTTAAGAGATTTTTCCATCACATGTTAAAGCAGGGTGTATACCTTGCTCCTTCTATGTATGAAGCGGGTTTTATTTCGCTAGCACATACTGAAGAGGACATTCAGTACACGTTACAGGCTGCAAAATGCGCTTTTGAGTATGAGCAAAAAATTTAAAACGATTCATCCTGGTATCGATGAATATCCAGAGAGTGCACTTCCTACTGAGACTTTTCTAGATGAGGGGAAGTCGTATTATCTCATTGCTGATCTTTGTTTTTTAAAAGGTCGTCATTTAATATCGCATGGACATCAATGGATTAAAGAAGGTTTAACTCAGCAACGCTTAATCTATTTGGCTCTTATTGAGGAGCCATCAGCCTATTTTGAAAGTGATGGGTCTGCTTTAGGCGATGAGCTGACAGAAAAATGGCCCCCTTTATTGCCAGGCATTCATGAAGTTCATCTTGCAAAAGGCCGCGTGCAATTGATGTTGGCTTTTGGTTCCCCAGAAGACTCTTTGAAATGCTTATTGTCTTTTGGTGAGCCGGTCAAAGAGAAGACCCTGCGGTCTTGGTCGATAGATCGTTGGTTATGGGTAGGTCCTGCTCCCAATCAAGATTTGCAAAAGCTTATCCATCAGTTTTCTCATGCAAAGAGCATAATAGTGTCTGATGTGTCACAGCCTTGGTTTTATCATCCGAGTCCTATGCCAACGCTTAAAATTAAAAATGCCCCTTGGGTATTTGCAAAAAATAAAGCGCTATCGGGTGACAACCGTATCATTATCATTGGTGCTGGTTTGGCAGGGTGTTATTTGGCTCGATTAATGGCAACTAGTGGTTGGCAGGTAACTTTATTGGATAAAGACAAGCATTGTGCCAAAATTGGATCAGGTAATACTCACTCGGTTTTATATCCAAAGTTCTCCTTATATCAGGCACCGTTTACCGAAATTTTACATCAATGTTATCCGTTTTCTTATGCGGTGTGGTCTGAATTATTGTCGCATCAGAAACAATTAGGAAAGATTTCAGAACTTTGGCAAAAATCTGACAGTGAAGAACTCCACGAGTTCTTAAAAGCCTCACCAATATGGTTTAGCTTTAATAAAGGGCTTGTTGTTCATAAAAGCTGTATCGTCGATATGCCAAAGCTTTGTGAGTTTTTAATAGATCACCCACAAATTGAGGTGCATTTTGAGAAAGATATCACTTCTTTAGAATATCTTGAGGGTTTGTGGTGCGCAGATGATTTTCAAGCGCCTGTTTGTGTCATTGCCAATGGTTATCAAACAGGACAATTTGCACAAACAAAACATTTGAGCATTCAAGGCGTGCGTGGCCAAATGACACATGTGCAACCAGTGCATGATGAGAATATAGTCTTTTGTGACCAAGGTCATTTTTCACCCTTATGGCAACAAGTGCATGCGATGGGGGCTACCTTTACTCCAAATCATTTAAGTCTTGAGCCTAGCTTAGAGGATAATTTAAAAAACCTCGCCCCCTGGGAGTCGTTTTTTAAGACCTCATTTGACATCAAAGGAAATTGGGTGGGGATTCGGGGTGTCAGTTTAGATCATATCCCCATCGTTGGACCTGTCCCCCAGTCCCAAGACTTTTTGGAAACTTTTCAGAGCTGGCAACACCATGCCAATTCAACCTTACCTGAATTGATGCCGAATTATCCTGGATTATTTGTATTTTCAGGATTTGGATCGCGTGGATTGCTTACCATTCCATGGTTAGCAGAGATACTGAAAGCACAAATGACGCAATCTCCTCTATTGGTATCCAATGATTTATTACAAGCATTGTCTCCAGCGCGGTTTTTACGAAAAAAAATAATAAGCTATTTCAAATCTTAAATATGTGTTAAACTTAAGCTGTGCGCTATTTTTATTACCACTTAAATAAAAAAAGGTTTTCATGAAGACTCTA
>JAKFUY010000232.1 GCA_021732495.1 Legionellales bacterium
GCGATTGATGGTGGAGTGGTCAACCTTCAGGCCGCGCTCTGACGCCAGCTCTTCAATGTCACGGTAGCTTAATGCGTAGGCTACGTACCAACGAACTAGCATTACAATCATCTCTTTTTTAAAGTGGTGCTGTTTAAAACTGATCATTGGATACCCCTGTTTCGGTTTCAATGATCTAATTATAGGCATGAGCCAGCTTTTGCGACAGAACCTTAACGAGCACATATCAATATCATCTCTCTTGGCGTAAAAAATAATACTTGTGAATTTATTATTGTTTCCTCATTTTAGTCATGTATAATAACTTATACATGTTTCAAAATATTTTATAATTCATGTTAAATAACCAACGCCTATCCATCTTGAATAACCAGGATTTTTCATCGATATACGATCGTCCAAGGTTTAATGATTTAGAGCGTAGGCATTTTTTCTTTTTGTCGGAACCGGAACTACAAATAGTTAAATTGAAGCCATTTAACGGTCGAGAAACTTCCTCCAAATTATATTTTATAATTCAACTGGGTTATTTCAAAGCCAAACATCTGTTTTTTAGATTTCAATATACCGAAGTAGAAGATGATGTACGTTTTATTTTACATACCCATCTACCTAACGATCCCGAACCAACAAAGTTACCCACAAGAAAATCTCAATTAAGCGCACAATTACAGATCCTACAACTCATGGGGTTTCAATATCATTGCCATGAACAAAAGAACCTAATTGAAAATAAATTAAATGATATTGTATGCAGGACAATGATACCTATAGAAATTTTTGAAGAATTAAAAAATACTCTAGAAAAAGTAAAGGTGCTACTTCCAACGTATTCTGCATTACAAGATGCTATAGGTTCCGCGATAAAAAATGAAGAAAATCGTATCATACAAATCGTACAAGAGTATCTGACGCATGCAACTGAACAAGCCCTTCATCGTCTTTTTGCAATTGAGGATGTTTTTTATAAAATTACCGAATTGAAATTTGATGCTAAATCGTTTCGCACTCAAGAAATGCAAGGAGAGCGTGAGAAATTGCAGATATGCTCCGAAATTTATCTGTTTTCAAATACAATACTGCCTCAAGTTGATATCTCACGAAAAAATATTGATTATTATGCTAATTTGGCCAAAACGTATCCTGTATATCGACTTAAACGATTACCGAAAGCATTGGCATATTTTTATGTCTCTTGTTACGTGCATGATCGATATGAAAAAATCGTCAATAATTTAATCAAAAGTTTTGTATACTACGTTGACAAATACAATGCTGATTCAAAAAAATACGCTACCAATAATAAGCCTAATCTTAATGGGCAGCTTTACGAAAATAAAAACCAAATTGGTGAATTAATTCGTTGGTATACCGATGATGATGTGATGAAGGAACCAGGACACCTCATCCAGGAAAAAGCTTATAAGTTGATTGCAAAAGACACTATGATCCATTTTAGCCAAGCGTTGTCGGATAATAATCAGCAAGATATCGAAACCGCATTAATATGGGATTTTCATAAAATTAATTATCGTTGTATCCTGCTGAACTTACGACCCTTATTTCTTTCAATTGATTTTGAAACTAACAATAAAGCAGAAAACTTAGGCTCGGCTATTCGTTACCTAAAGGAAATTCTTAAAGAAAATAAAAAATTATCAGACGTTGATCTAAAAATGATTCCAATGACACGCGTCTACCCCAAAAAACTGAAAGATCATTTTATTGAAAATAATTCAGATAAATCCAAGATCATTAATACTTACCAATATGAGTTTTATCTTTATAACGCAATTCGAAATAACATTAAAAATGGCCAAGTATATATCAATAACTCAATGGAATATAAAAGTTTTTCGGCTGATCTTAAAATTTCGCCGAAGTGGGAAACGGATAAGAATAACATACTACAAAAATTGAATAATCCCGTGCTGTTAACCAGCATCAAAGACACTTTAATTAATTTAAAAAATCAATTAGAACCACTGATTACTCGTGTCAATGAGCGGGCATTGAATGGCGAGAATAAGCACCTCAAAATTAAGCATCATCGGGATGGAACAACCACCTGGACAGTTCCTTATCCTAAGAAATACGATGAATCAGATAATCCATTTTATAATAAAATTGAACCCATCACCATTTCAGAGGCGTATGATTTCATCGCACAAAGATGTCGATTTTATAAAGCATTCAAACACATTAAGCCACATTATGCGAAGAGCAAATTGGATTACCTTGGCATAAAAGCTACCTTATTAGCAAATGGTACAACCTTGGGAACGTATCAATTTTCCAAACGATCTAATTTAAAATATCAACGATTACAAACCACTGAACAAAACCATATTCGTTTGGAAACATTGCGAGAAGCAGCAGCAATTATTGTCGACTATCTTGTAGATTTGCCGATATTTGATTCTTATAACCTGGATGGATTGCAGCATGGCAGTATTGATGGAAAAAAGAAGAAAACAAAAAGACGCACATTACAATCACGCCACTCTCCAAAATACTTTGGTTTGGATATCGGTGTTGTTATTATGACAATGAATTTAAATAACCTGCCTTTTGTTACCAATATTATTGGTGCAAATGAACATGAAGGTCATTATACCTATCCAATGCTGATGGAAAATCTTACCAGGATTGATCCTTCCATCATTTCAACGGATACGGCGGGGACAAATAACGTCAACGATTTTTTATATTTTCTACTCGGTAAAACCCATGCTGCTTGTTATCGTTCAACTGCAGATAAGGCAGAGACCATTTCAGGGTTTAAGCCCATATCAGAATATGATGAGTTGCTTATCAAACCACAAAAACAAGTCAATGAAGGCTTAATTGAAGAAAAATGGCCTGATCTTCTACCAATATTAGTTTCGTTGCTTTCACATGAAACAACGCAGCATATCATTGTCTCAAAGCTAAGTTCTCATGAATATAAAAGCGATGTTAAAGATGCCTTATGGGAATTGAATAACATTTTAAAAAGCATCCATCTTTTGAAGTATATCGATGATCCAAATTACAGAAAAAATATTCGCACAGCACTCAATCGAGGAGAAGGATATCATCAGCTGCTTGATAAAATCACCATTATTGGTGGTGGTGATTTTAGAGGTATGTCAGAGCTTGAGGTTGAAATCTGGAATGAATGCACTCGACTGATTGCTTTAATTATTATTGCCTACAACATGTGCATTTTATCTGAATTGTATGAAATCAAATTACAACAAGGAGATAAGGCGGCTATCGAATTTCTAAAGCATATTTCCCCGATTGCCTCACAACACGTCAATATTGGCGGTTTATATGAATTCACCGAGGAAATGCAAACTATTAATTTTAACGCGGTCGTTGATGCGTTAACTAAAATTCTTGATGAAACACTGGGGAAAGAGTAATGCCTACTGTATTAAACGTTAAAGGTTACCGGTTTTTCTTTTTTAGCATGGAGGGCAGTGAGCCACCGCATATTCATGTTGAACATGGAGATAAGGTGGCTAAGCTTTGGTTGAATCAAATCAGTTTGGCCAGTTCATATGGATTTAGAAGTCATGAACTGGTTAAGATTAGACTACTCGTCATTGAACATAGAGAATTATTTTTGGAGAGATGGAATGAATACTTTAGCAATTAAATTTGATGATCATGCAATTGATGTGAGTTTTACCAAAACGTCACTGCATTTTATATTAGCGGATGGTCGCGAAATTTCGGCCCCCTTGGAATGGTTTCCAAGATTACGGGATGCCACAGACAATGAGCGACAAGATTGGCGTTTTATCGGTAATGGCATCGGAGTGCATTGGTCTAAAGTTGATGAAGATATTTCCGTGCGGTCATTAATGCATGGAAATGATTAATTTTTGACAATAGGTAGTCGTATAAGAAACGACCGTATTCTTTACATTTGAACTTGAAACATGAGTCAGGTGTTTTTGGGTCGAATTTGTGTAAAACAAACTATATACATTTCAATGTTAATAATCATCTAGACATTTATGAGTTGATAGACAAAATTGGAGAACCATGTAATGCAAATTGGCTATGCCCGTGTTTCTACAAAAGAGCAAAATCTTCATTTACAAGAAGATGCTTTAAAAATTGCCGGATGCGAAGAAATTTACACTGATGTCGCAAGTGGCTCCAAATCTCAACGACCAGGTCTCGACAAGGCGCTAGAGTTCATCCGTTCAGGCGACACATTGGTTGTTTGGAAGCTGGATAGGCTGGGCCGATCTATACAACATTTAATCGAAACTGTATCTGCACTCAATAAGAGAAACGTTGCTTTTAAAAGTCTACAGGAAAATATTGATACAACCAGCAGTGGTGGTAAACTCATTTTTCACATGTTTAGTGCATTAGCAGAATTTGAGCGTGATTTAATTCGTGAAAGAACTGATGCTGGCCTAAAAGCAGCGCGAGCACGTGGACGTATGGGTGGCAGACCATCGTTACTCGATAATCGACAAATTAAACGCATGATCGAAATGTATGAAGAGCAGAAAAACACTGTTGCAGAGATCTGCAAGATATATGAGATTAGTCGACCATCATTCTATAATTACCTCAAACGGCAAAAGTCGGCTGATAAAAATAAAAAGGCGATCGGTGGTCAAGTTTTAACCGCTGGGAACATTGGCGGGGGCTGTGCATAGAACCCCTAAAAGAATCACTTGAAAATCATTTTAGCGTCATACAATATTGTATGCATTATATCTTTGTTGATTTTAAACTGAGCATTTGATATAATATCACCATATTTTATGCACTGGACTTTAATAATGGCCTTTAGACCAACAGAACTAAATCAACCAATTCCTGAGGGAGTCACTTATTTGGAATTGGGCGGGAATGCACTTGGAGGAAAAACTGGCGCTGAACTGGTTGCCATAATGAGCGCTATTCCACAATCAGTCACTTCTTTGAATTTGACTTGGAATGACCTTGGGCGAAAAACTGGTGAGGAACTTGTTGACATAATGAGAGCTATTCCACAATCAGTCACTTCTTTGGATTTGAGCGATAATTCCCTTGAGCAAAGAAGTGTCGGTGAATTGGTTGCCATAATGGAAGCTATTCCACAATCAGTCACTTCTTTGGATTTGAGCAGGAATGAACTTTGGCGAAAAACTGACGTTGAACTGACTGCCATAATGAGAGCTATTCCACAATCAGTCACTTCTTTGGATTTGAGCTGGAATGTACTTGGAAGAAAAACTGGCGTTGAACTGGTTGCCATAATGGGCGCTATTCCAAAATCAGTCATTTCTTTGAATTTGAGCCTGAATGAACTTGGGCAAAAAACTGCCGATGAATTGGCTGCCATAATGGAAGCTATTCCACAATCAGTCATTTCTTTGGATTTGAGCAGCAATCAACTTTGGCGAAAAACTGACGTTGAACTGACTGCCATAATGAGAGCTATTCCACAATCAGTCGCCTCTTTGAATTTGAGCCTGAATATACTTGGAAGAAAAACTGGCGGTGAACTGGAGGCCATAATGAGAGCTATTCCACCATCAGTCGCTTCTTTGAATTTGAGCCTGAATATACTTGGAAGAAAAACTGGCGTTGAACTGGTTGCCATAATGGGCGCTATTCCAAAATCAGTCATTTCTTTGAATTTGAGCCTGAATGAACTTGGGCAAAAAACTGCCGATGAATTGGCTGCCATAATGGAAGCTATTCCACCATCAGTCACTTCTTTGAATTTGAGCAACAATGACCTTTGGCAAAAAACTGGCGCTGAACTGGTTGCCATAATGAGCGCTATTCCACTATCAGTCACTACTTTGGATTTGAGCGGGAATTCCCTTGGACAAAAAACTGGCGCTGAACTGGTTGCCATAATGAGCGCTATTCCACCATCAGTCACTACTTTGAATTTGAGCTGGAATGTACTTGGAGAAAAAACTGTAGAAGAGCTCGAACAAATTTCCAGGTTTTTACCTTATGTTATAAATATCGATTGTAAAGAACTTGCCCAAGAAAAATTAACAGCATTAACTCGTTATAATGGTCATGGTATAAAAGCAATGTATCAAGTTTTAGATGATAGGTTTCCTCGTGCTTTGTCTTCAGAAGTTTTGAGTTGTTTATGGCAATGTCGTGACGCAGATATTGAAAAAGTTTTAGCTAAAGAATCACCACTACAGGCATTACCCCTACAGGAATCACCACCACAGGATGCCCCATGGTTAAACCGATATAGAGTTGGCGCATTTTTTTCTATAGCATCAGCTATTGCAGAGGTAATAATTTTGCTTGCCTGTGATATAGCAATTAAAACAACATTGATGTGGGCTGGTGTGATTGGATGCCCGATTGTTTTAGGTGTTATCGCCGCGGTTGGTTTTTATTTACTTTTCGAGCCCAATAGCAACCAAACCATCTTGAGCGCTACGGTATAGTTTTTTTGTAAACTAACCTTTATGTAAGATGCGGATAACAAAAAAACTTTTTATCTAAATTAGATATAAAAATTGTCCTGAAGACACCCTTTATTGGCTATAACGGGCTTGGGGAGCAATGGAACAGCCAACCGACTTAAGGATTTTAAATCTAACATAGCGGCTCTTGACTCCCCATGCTGTGCATCATCATGCATTTCCTATATTGAATTTACTTCCCAATGCCTTCTTCAGCCATGCGGGCACTTGATCCGTCTTCATTTCCAGCAAGTGGCCATTGGTAATCTCTGCTAGCCAGATATGCTCATGAGTTGAGTTGTCAAAAATATAAGCACGACTAGTGAACTGGATAGCTTCTATTAACAAATCAAGAGAGCGTTGATAGCGGCTTACAATCTTATCCTCTGGAACGGAATGACCGCCCATTTTCACCCTATATCGAACGCGTGAAATATTGATGACCGGGTCTTCGGTAGCCACGTAGTATAAGTAGGTTCGATAGCCTCTTGATTGCGCCTTTCGGAGAAATTCAACTTTATCCGTAAAAGACATCACAGTCTCAAATGTAAAAGATTTTGAGTGCTCAATGAGTTTATGACGGATAAAATCTGCTGCAACTGAAGCAAAATACGCGTTTACTTCCACATTGAAAAAACTCAACTTGCCGTCATTAAAACGTAAGCTATCTGCCTCATCTAATAAATCAACAGTTTTTAGAAGCGGTGAGTTGGTGAAAAAATCTAGGACTTCTTTTTCTGTAGAATTTACTCGGTAACTTTCTAGGTCTAGAAAATCATATTTCTGAATCTCTTTCTCTATTTCATCAGGATTGATATATATTCCAAGTAATTCTGGACGGATGATGGATTTAAATGTGCTTTTACCTGAACCATTCGGACCTGCAAACATCCGTAATCGAAGAATCTCTTCCCTCATAGATGTCTTTCCAATTTTTGTCCACGAATCACTGGTGTTGCTGGAGGTAAATGTTTAATGAATTTATGCTTTCCATCAGGAAATACCTCTACTAAGTCCCCATTTTCACTGACAAGCACACTGCAGCCTGATGCAAGGGTTGCCCAATAAGCTTGCTTAAATGCTACATCCGCTAGTTCGGGAATGTGCTCTTCCAAAAAAGTCATTGCCTCTTCACTAAGTGCCATTGTTAACTCCTTTGTTGTGTTTTATTTTTTGTTACAAGATTCAACAATCTTGCAAACGATAAATTGTTGCTTTGTGAACATTAAATGTTTTCGCAATTTCATTCACAGATTTATCTTCTTGCAGTAGGCGCTTAGCCAATAACTTTTGCTCATCATTCATTTTTTCAGGTCGTCCAAATCGAACACCACGTTTTTTAGCCTCTAATCGACCAGCACCAGTACGTTCACGAATCAAATCCCGTTCAAATTCAGCAATGCCAGCAAATACTGTCATGATCATCCTTCCTGATGGAGAGCTCGTATCTGCCCATGGTTCAGACAGTGAACAAAATGATGCTTCCGCTGATTTTATTTGTTCCGCTAACTCTAACAAATTTTGTGTAGAGCGAGCTAGTCTGTCTAATTTCCATACAACAACAATGTCATCAGGACGAAGTTGATCCAATAATCGTCGTAACTCTGGTCGGTCAATGTTTGCTCTAGAAATTTTTTCTTGAAAAATTCGGCCGCATCCTGCTTCTTTAAGTGCGGCTAACTGTAAGTCTAAATTTTGATCAGCAGTTGAAACTCGAGCATAACCAATTTTCATATTTCAATTCCTTGCTATTTGTATTGCAAATTATACCGCAAAAGAATAGACTTTTGCACCTGATATTTGCAACGAATTTAAGCCAATGAATCCGCGGCGCCAATTTTTGCTGCAGAACTTAGAAGTTTTGCAACATGACCCTCTTTATTTGGATAAACATGCCTGTTAGTTTTCTATCCTCAGCACAATGTGACAATTACGCAAAATATCCCACCGACCTACCATCAGATATTGTTGATAGTCTTTTTTTCCCCGATAATCATGATCTTGAATGGATCGCAAGTAAACGTGGTGATTTCAGCCGGTTGGGCTATGCATTACAACTAACAACAGTTCGATTTATTGGATCTTTTATTGCCGACCTGAGTACGATCCCTCAAGTGGTGATTGAACCGGTTGCTACTCAAATCAAGATTAGTGATCCTGAAAGTTGCCTATCAATGTACCAACTGGTAGTGGGTTTAATTAACCCTGTGAATTTGTCTATAGCCTGCTGTACATATAGATTTTAGCGCACCTCAACGGAATAGCTTATAGCGCTTGCGGAAGGGCTCTTCCAGTTGAGGCGCATAATGAATAACCCAGCGATTGATGGTGGAGTGGTCAACCTTCAGGGCGTGCTCTGACGCCAGCTCTTCAATATCACGGTAGCTTAATGCGTAGGCTTCGTACCAACGAACTAGCATTACAATCATCTCTTTTTTAAAGTGGCGCTGTTTAAAACTGATCATTGGATACCCCTGTCTCGGTTTCAATGATCTAATTATAGGCATGAGCCAGCTTTTGCGACAGAACCCTTACTTTTGCAGTGATAAAAATGCG
>JAKFUY010000110.1 GCA_021732495.1 Legionellales bacterium
ACACTGCTTTACTCGCAGATTAAATATCCATCAAAATGAATCATGGAAAGATATTCCTGAGAATCTCATTTATTCAGACTCTAGGGAAAAACGTATTTTTGATTTCCATCAGTATCAATTATCAAAATATCTACCGGATATTGTAAAGAAAACAGGGGAAAAATCATGTTTTCATACAGGAAAAGAAAATTTCTTGATTATTGAGATATGTAATGAAAACGGCAACAAACAAGAATATGAAATTTATTTCAAAGCATCTAAATCAATAAAAAATCGTCCTTGACTACGAAATTGATAAATGTGGGTGCTTTCACAGGCGTCAAAATAAAAAAATCTAAAAATATACTTTTAGTCGGTTGAGGAAATATTAGTTAATCGCGAATTAATGTTTCATTTAAAGATTAATTCCACCACTAACTTCAATGCGTTGGCCATTGATCCATTTTCCAGCTTCGGAACAAAGAAAAGCGACCACGCCACTGATATCATCTGGATGACCAACCCGTCCTAAAGGTGAAAGATCACTTAACATCTTCTTGTACTCAGGGTTATTTCGTATGATTGCATTATTGAAATCGGTTTCAACGGGGCCAGGTGCTACAACATTACAAACAATTCCTTTAGCCCCATATTCTTTGGCTATATATTTTGTAAGTACCTCGATAGCACCTTTCATCGAAGCATAGACAGAATATCCTGGATTACAAAAACACGTGGTTCTAGATGAAATATTGATTACACGGCCACCAGAGTTCATCATTTTTAAAACTGCTTGAGTGAGAAAATAAACACCTTTGAAATGCACATTCAGAAACGTATCGAATATATCTTCAGTGACTTGTTCCATAGGAACGGTAGCACCCATCCCTGCATTATTGATAAGAAAGTCGAGTTTATCTTGCGCAAAGTTTTCTACCAGGCATTTTTTGAGTGTATCAACAAAAGGGGAAATAGTTTTAAAATGAGACATATCCAGTTG
Source organism: Legionellales bacterium (assembly GCA_021732495.1). GTDB lineage: Bacteria > Pseudomonadota > Gammaproteobacteria > Legionellales > Legionellaceae > UBA2653. Next base: position 980 of record JAKFUY010000110.1, read on the forward strand.
TATGACTTGTACCTTGGCACCAAGGGCTTCGGTTTGTTTAGCAACGGCATAGGCTTTATCTTTTTCATCTCGATAAGTTAAGATGAGATTCATATTTGATTCTGCCAATTTCAATGCAATGTCTTTTCCGATTCCTCGGCTGGCCCCAGTGACTAAAGCAATTTTTTTGCTCTGCATCGACAATCTCCTATTGATTTTCTGCAGCTAATTTCGCAAGTTTTTTAACCAATTGTAAAAGTTCTTCTGAATTTTCAAGGCCATCAATAAAGCGTTTTGGAATGCCTGTTAATCCAACCTGGGCGCCGACAAGTGCACCTGTTAACATCGCTCGAGACATATTTTGGCCACCACCATTAATGGCATGCAATACCGCAGATTCAAAATCATTTTTAAATCGAGCACCAAGATAATACGCTGCTGGTAATTGATGATAAATAGCACAAGGCATGCCATAAATCGTTGATACTTTCGAGGCGGGTTCAATCTTGATACCTACGTCTTGTGCTGCTTGTGCTGCAAAACCTGCCGTTAACAATGAATCAGGTGAGGAAAATTCTCCCGCTTGCGGTCGATTTAAATTTTTCTTAGTCTCCATGGCTGTGATGGTATGAAAAGGCAACGTACCACAATAAACCAAATCCATGAGCTTATTTGAAATAGAAGGCGTTAAACTTTCTCCCGATATCAGCAGCGAAAGTATAAGGTTATAGGCTGTTGTCATGGCAACAACCATTTCATCATTTTGTGTGAGCGTGCAATTGGCAGAGACTGTAACGGCTACTTTTGCAGGGTGTTTTGCATATCGAGATGCCAATACAATGCATCGTTCAGCTGCTTCTGTCGTGTCAGCATTTCCATTGATTTCATTCCATGATTTTTTTTGCTCAACGCGTTGTTGATAGGCATTGCGAATAGATTGGTTGGTATATCCACCTGGGCCGTTATTTGGGCTTCCATCAAGCAACGGGAATAAATCCTCATCTAATCTTCTGGTAAAATCATTTTCTAAATATTCTTTATTTTCAACGACAGAACGAAGCAACATCACCAGAATAATACCTGTTTGTGAAAGCTGACCTGCTGTCATCCCGGCATGGTATCTATTCTTTTTAGGTGTCGTATAATCTGCAATCCAAGGCCCGAAATCTCTATGTAGTTCATCAAGATTATAATACCAATGGCATCCCAATCCCAACGCATCACCAATTAAAGCACCCATAATGGCACCAGCTGCGCGATCTTCAAGCATTATCTCTATCTCCATGAGAAAATCTATTTCTACCATCTTAGCGCTTTTAGAATATGATTATCTATACATTCATCATGAACACAACTTCTTATTTTGAGTATAGGTTAGAAAATAAAAGACGAGGATAGTCTTGTAAGGTAGAATAAGCGGTCATCAATATCTCAATGTGAGTGGATAAGTGAAATTAACCTTACGAGCGGTGGTCATTGCCGTATTCTTGACCCTCATTTTAGCAACAGCAAATGCTTTTTTGGCTTTAAAGTTGGGTATGCTTACCTCTGCTTCAATTCCGGCTGCGATTTTGTCGATGGGTATTTTACGCTTTTTTAAAGATTCGAGCATCTTGGAAAATAATTTGATTCAAACAGCGGCTTCTGCAGGTGAGGCGGTGGCTGGGGGGATTGTTTATACGATACCAGCGTTAGTCATTATTGGTTATTGGCATCATTTTGATTATTGGCAGAATTTTTTGATAGCTTTATTAAGCGGTGTGCTCGGTGTTATCTTTTCAGTTCCCCTGCGTAAGTCCTTGATTCATCATCAGGGATTTCCGTTTCCTGAAGGGCGGGCAATTGCAGCGATTTTACAAAATCATTCAAGCCAAAAGGGCTTTCGGTTTCTGGTTTGGGGGATTGTTATTGGTGCAATTGTTGATTTTTCTCAAACCGGATTACATCTATTAGCGACGCAATGGGGTGCTTGGTTTCAAATGGGGCATAGTCTATTTTTTGTAGCTGTTGGTTTTTCAGTGTCAATGATGAGCGCTGGATTTTTAATGGGCTCTCGAATGGCTTTAAGTATCATTGTAGGGGCTATTTTATCTTGGTATATGATTTTACCAGCGTTTAGTCATGGTTGGCCGATGTCATCACGAATGGTTCTTTGGAATGAGCATGTTCGATATGTTGGTATTGGTGCGCTTTTATGTGCGGGACTGCTCTCTTTGCTTTTTTTAATCAAGCCACTGATTCAAAAAATGGTTCAGGTTCAGGCTGAAAAGACGGTCACGGATGAGACTGAAAAAGACATTCCCATGAAATGGTTAGCTGGTTTGGCGTTACTGGTTTGTGGGGTTTTGTATTTGTTTTTGTCCAACATACTGCCTTTAGCAACATTGGGATTGTCATCCATTAACGTGATGTGGGCGCTGGGTTTTATTGTCTGTATTGGTTTTGTGCTGGCGGTTGTCAGTGGTTATTTTTCTGCAATGGTAGGGGTGAGCGCAAGTCCTGGTAGTTCGGTGGTTATTACTGCATTATTACTGGCAGCTTGGGGGGTGCTTATGATGTGTGGGCATGGCAAGTTATTGAGTCAAAGCCCTCAGCTGTTGGCGGCTGAAGCCATTGTGATTATTTTAGCAAGTATGGTGACAGGGATTGCAGCCATTGCTAATGATAATATTCAGGATTTAAAGGTAGGACAAATCATTGGCGCTACACCTTGGAGGCAACAGGTGATGTTGATGTTGGGGGTGCTTGTTTCGGCATCGATTATCCCGGCTGTGATGCAAATTTTATATCAGGTGTATGGGATTGCAGGTCATGGTGGCGGGGAATACTCTTTGCCGGCACCAACGGCAGTCTTACTGGGCACTTTAACCGATGGTTTCTTTCAACATGTTTTGCCTTGGAATATGATAAGTTTAGGTGGTGGGTTGGTTTTACTCGTGATGCTTTTATTGCGTATCCCATTTTTAAATCGTTTAGGCTTGTCAATTTTTGGTATTGCCATTGGCATGTATCTTCCTCAAGAAACCTCCATTCCTTTAATGATTGGTGGTGGTTTAGCAGGACTGCTCAAGTCTCGTGAAGCAAAAGCTTTTATTCCGAAAGGAAGTATGGAGTTTGCGATTTGCCTAGCCTGTGGTTTGGTTGCAGGATCGGCTGTGATGGATGTGATGTTGGCTTTTGTGTTCGCGCTAAGCAATAACGTTAATGGGCTAGCGCTTTTGCAGGGTCATAGCCCTGATTTTAGTGCATTGCTGACAGGCGGGCTGGTCATTGCTCTTGTGGTTTGGATAGCGCGTCTAAAACGCGCTTAGAAAATGATGATAGTGCTTTTCGATTAACAGCGGATGGGTCGTTAAGGCATGTCTTTGATGCGTCTGGCTGTAGCTTAAAAACCATTGTGTATTGCCTTCTTCCCAGCTTAAGCCTTTGTTGTCAGTCATGGGTTGATGAATACCAACCAAGCAATCAGAGGGGACGCTAGCGCAAGCAATTTCCATAAGACTTAATCCGCCACCTTTTAATATGAGGAGATTCGTGTATTGGAGGATCTCGGCAATTTGTTTGGAATTAATAAAACCTGGTGTATCAATAGTCGTTTTCAGTGTTCTTCTTCTATCTATCTCAGCCTGCATCGCCGCATTTTGTACACCTAATATTATAATATGCTCAATACCGATGTGAGTGAGGGCATCTAAATACGCTAAAGTGGTCGAACCATTGGATGAACTTAACATAATCATACCCACTTTTTTTTGGGGCTTGGTGCGTATATCCTGTTTTGCAATCTTGAATGATTGATGAATGATAGGGTAGTTTTGTAATGGGTAGTGAAAGACCTTTTTGGCGTGTGTGTTTTCGAATACACAGTTGTCTTCCTGCAAATCCAATACATGTAACATCAGATGCTTCATTTCATTGGTTTTAAGTTTTTGCAAGGGTGTTAAATAATGAGGGGAGCTATGGTTTGGGATATCTGTGATAAATTGATGCAGAAATAACTGGGGCATGTCAAAGCCGTATTGTTGCTGAAGACGAGGTCTTTGAATATTATATTGATCTATGGCATGACAAATAGCCGAAAGGCCCAGCGGTTGGGTTGAGATAACCATATCATAAGGTTGTTTCTGGTCTAAAGCGTGTATCAGCAATTGATAGATACGTTGTGAAACTTGTTTTTTATAAAAAAAATCAATCAGACGTTGGGGCTTGACAACCGATGCAAGCGAAGGGGCATGCGCTATTTTTTGTAAAAAATTAAACAAAGCAGTGAAAGCATAACCGTTAGGTTGTATATCTAAGATAAAATCAATGTATTGTTTCTTTTTAGTGGCATTTTGAGACTCTAGAATTTGTAGTTCCTGACGAAATTGTTGTGGCGTAGGAAGTGTTGGGGATATCAGTTTACGAAACAAAGCTTTGGTCATCGGCCGGTGATATAATGCATTACAGATGTGAAATCCGGTTTCTAAAGAAAGCCGGCCTGAAGATGGTTTTTGGTAATTATGGTATGGTAAGATGATATCTTCACGTATTTTGAGTTCATCGATGATGCTTTGGGCTGCACAATTGTGCCCCCCTCCACCACTTGAGGCGATAATAAGTGGGTGTTTGCACTGTAGATGTGTCATCTTTTTGATAGTCCTAAGTATATCGTGAGCTGAATTTTTTTATAAATAAAAACAACAAATTAGGGATTACGAATGAATAATATGACAAATGACGAACAATACCAAACGAAATTGCATTGGATTATTTATTTAAATCCAATTTTATTATTAGGAATCCCCTTACTGTTTAGTTTTTTAGGACTCTATCAACCGATGGTGATTGGCATTTTTGTGATTATATCGCTGGGTTGGGGGATTGCTGAATATATTAGATATCAATTTACATCTTTAACCGTCAAACCCCGTCAGGTTGTATTTAAGACTGGCGTTTTGGTTCAACAAACCATCGATTTGCCCATTAGTAAAATTGAAACCATCGATGTTCGTCAAACGATTGTTGGCACACTATTTAATTACGGTGATATTATCATTACCGGTAGTGGGGGCAGCCGACAAATCATGGGGCCTATTGCCAGTCCGCTTACGGCCAGACGCTATGTTGAGCAATTTTTAAATACGCATAAAGATTTATGATTCCTCGGTTTGAGTGGGTCGCTATTGAGCGTATCCAACACGGTAGTTATCAACCACGGCAACATTTTGATGATGCCAGTTTGCAAGAACTTGCAGCCTCCATATCAACACATGGGGTCTTGCAGCCTTTGCTGCTCACATCAGATTATTCACTGGTGGCAGGAGAACGTCGTTGGCGTGCGGCGCTGTTTATAGGATTAAAAGAACTGCCTTGTATGATTGTTCGTGTTGCCAATGCGCAACACGCTTTGATGTCTTTGTTGGAAAATATACAGCGAGAACAAATTGAGCCCTTAGAAGAAGCTTTGGCGTTTTTGCGCTTACAACAAGAGTTTGCCTGGACCCAAGAACATATTGCAAAACTTTTAGGGAAATCTCGTGTGCATGTTACAAATATGTTACGTTTGTTAAAATGCGACATCGAAGTGCAGCAGGCATTACAGGATAAAAAAATTAGTTATGGACATGCACGGGTGCTTGTTGGCCTGACTGCACAACAGCAATCCTATTATGTCAGTCATATTGTCAAAACCGCTTGTTCAGTGCGGCAATTGGAGAAAATGGTTGCGCATGATAAGAAAAATGTTGCTCAACAAATTCAGGGTTCTGGATTATACTCTTCACCACATGCGCATTTTATTCGCGATATGTCAGATCAAGTAGGCACAGAAGTTGGCCTCGATTATCAGAAAAATGGGGAAGGATGGCTCAAGTTTAAATTTTTCGATCATGAAACTTTAGAGGGACTTTTGAAAAAGCTGGGCTTAAGTTATGATGAATAATCAATTTTAATATAGGTGTAAAATAATGAAACGGATTTTTTGCTTCGGTATGTCCATGGCTCTAAGCTTTTTTGCTGTTGCGGGAGCTGGAACTCCTAATATCCAAGGGCTTATTCAAAAAACAGATCCGCATATTAATTTAGGGATGATGGTGGTTGATTTAACCACTGGAACGACTTTATTTGAAAAACAGGCACAACAGGTTTTTGTGCCTGCCAGTAATATGAAACTTTTTTCTGAGGCGGTGGTGCTATTGGCATTGGGGCCTGAATATCAAATACCCACCCATTTAAGTACTGATGCCAAGACTTTAACCCAAGGCCGCTTAAATGGTTCATTGTATTTTCATTTGCCACCCGATCCTTCTTTAAATCATCAAGCTATTTTTAAGATGATAGAGCAATTAAAAAAATGGAATGTCACTGAAATCACCGGAGATATTGTGGTGCAAAGTGATTTGGCATCAGTAGCCCCTTATCCACCAGGCATGGTAGCGCGTGATGCCCAGTTTAGCTATGGTGCACCGGTAGGGCCTTTAATTTTAGATGAAAATCGCTTAACAGTGATTACCAATCCTGCCTCACAGGTTGGACAAAATGCGGTGATTGAAACCAGTAGTCCTGCAGGGGTTTTTCAAATTGACAATCATGTCGAGACCAAAGCCAGCGCAAAAGGCTGTGGGGTATCGGTGGTGTTTGACGAACAAGGTATCTTGCATGTGCGGGGATGTGTAGGGGTAGGGCAAATGGCGATGGTACAACGTGTGCCTGTGAAGTTTCCTATCAGTTATTTTAGAACCCATATTCTTTATCAACTTCAGCAAATGAATATTGGATTCCATGGTAAAGTACGTATGGGTTATATGCCTGTGAATACTTTAATAGTCACCCGCCACTTAAGCCCGCCAGTCAAACAGTTGATGGCTGCGACACTAAAGCCTTCGGATAATTTATATGCCAATAGTTTATATTTATTGGCTTCCAATCAAATTGCCAAACATCCTACCAGTTGGAGTGAAGCACAAAATATCACACGTGATTTTTTACAACAGCAAACAGGCATTAATATGAGCTCTGCGGTATTTGCCGATGGTTCTGGCTTATCCCGTTTAAATAAGGTGACACCTTATCAAACCATGAGTCTTTTGATGTATCTGTATCATAAGTTTCCATTGGCTTTCGAGTATATTTCTGCGTTACCTATTTCAGGACAAGACGGTACTTTACAGCGACGATTTAAACAACCCTATCAAAAAGGTTTAATACGCGCTAAAACAGGAACCATGACAGGTATTATGAGTTTGTCGGGGTATTTGACCACCAAAAACTATCATACCTTAGCCTTTACCATGTATATCAATACCTTGCCTGGCACCAAACCACAGGTCTCTGGGGGATATCGTGGTTTTATGGATGCAGCCTGTACGGCTTTATTGTTGTCACAGCCAGGTCACCAACAACATGACTTCCAAACCGCTAATCAAAGAGTTGTTCCCTACCAAAGACCTGCCAATGGTGTAGAAGCGTCTCGCTTACAACAAGGTTTTTGGCGCTCTTTAGAAATTGGTTTTAAACGCGAATTAGGCTCAAGACCGGTGGTTGTTTTGTACCATCCACAAGAGTTGGTGATTTTGGATAAAGGTAGTAATGATGATGCGATTTGGCGTGCAATCAGAAAGCTAAAAGCACAACGCCGCTTTAGTGTCATGGTTGAGAGTCTACAAGCGCCCAATTTAGGTGGAGATGCACTTGGATTTTTATGGATGCAAAATCAACCTGGCGATCACGTATTAAGACGTTGGGTAATTCGTTCGATGGGCAGTTAATACTTTTATTTATGCCGCACTAAATTAAGAAAATCTATTTAAGTGCGGCGTATAATCTGTTGGAGTAGTCTGTATTTTTAGCTCGACTTTAGCATTTTCTGATACTCGCCAATAATATTGAATCCGAATAGATACACAATCCCCATTTCTTCGTTAAGTTTGCTGATTACAACCTATCTGTATATA
>JAKFUY010000002.1 GCA_021732495.1 Legionellales bacterium
CATATTTTTATCTAATTCCTTGCAAAAATCATCGATTTCGCAAAAAATAGAGACCAGCTGACTCTCCTTCAGCATACTGAAATTCCTTTTAGACGAGAAAAATCAGCATGTTAGGGGCGTCAGCCCCTTTTTTCAATATCTAAATAACTCCGAACTGGGGTTATTTAAAGGCTTGTCTTGAATATATAACAATATGATTTCAGAATGATTGTGATAAACCTTATAAAAAGCAGGGTTATCGAATGAGCGTAGATCTCACCTAAACCAAAAAATCGCTTTTGAAATTAAAACCCTATAGAAAAAAATATTCTTTAGTGCGTCACAGACGGATACGCAACCATTCCAAAACATCATCGTTACAGTTACAATCATTATAACAGTGGTTTCACGTGAAACCATTTAGCAATGCTGTTCAAAGAAGGGGAGAGAATTGTTTCACGTGAAACATCAATACGATTTACATGTCTATCCGATTCCGGCATTGTCAGACAATTATATTTGGGCGATAAAACAGCCGATGCAAAATTTTTTTTGTTGTGTCGATCCTGGTGACGCAAAACCGGTGATTACCTTTGCTCAACAACGTAATTTAAAACTGTCCCATGTATTATTAACCCATCATCATGATGATCATATCAGTGGATTGGAGCAATTAAAAAAAACCTACCCAGAACTGATCGTTTATGGACCTGAGGACAATCGCATTCCGGCACATGAGGTGGCGCCTGAGTCTCTACAATTGGGAAAGTATCATTTTAAAGTATTAAAAACCCCAGGACATACCTCCTCACATATTTGTTATTTTGAAACACAGCATCATTGGTTGTTTTGTGGAGATACGCTATTTTCAGGAGGCTGTGGTCGAGTCTTTGATGGTAGCATGCAGCAGCTGTTTCATTCGTTGATGACATTACGTGCATTGCCTGTTGATGCCCTGGTATTCTGCGGGCATGAATACACATTAAAAAACCTGGCGTTTTCTAAATGGGTAGAACCCTGCAATCAGGTGGTAAATGACTATATGAAAAGGATTTTAATAGAAAAAACCACATGTACACTTCCTTCAAGCATTTTATGCGAAAAAGCTATCAATCCCTTTTTTCGTTATGATCATGAGACAATGACAGCATTTGCGTATAAACATCACCTCGATTTTAGTAATAAATATGCTATTTTTGAAAAACTACGTCTCGAGAAGAATCAGTTTTGATGTTTCACGTGAAACCATCATGATAATTGATAAGTCTCTTGGTATTTTGGAATAACGGCCTGAATATGAAATCGTTCTAAAATATGTTGTTGCAAAGCAAAAGCCGCCTGGGGCTCCCCATGTGTAATAAATATATGCTGTGGAAGTATTTTTAGTTGTCCTATCCATGCCAATATTTCTTGATAGTCCGCATGTGCAGAGGTCCCTGTTAATGAGACCACTTTGGCATTAATAGCTACCATATCGCCATGAATTTTCAAATGGGTTTCATGATTTAACAACCGTGCTCCGCGAGTTCCTGCCGCCTGAAACCCTGTAAGCAAAATAGTGTTTTTGGGATCTTGGCCAAAAAATTTAAGATGATGCAAAATTCTTCCTCCAGACATCATGCCACTGGCTGAGATGAGGATTTTCGGGGTTTTAATTGCATCTAAGGCCTTAGATTCATCAGCTGAATGGATATAAGTGACTCTATGACAGATTCGCATAATCTCAGTTTCATTTAACCGATGCTCGTTTAAATGATGAATGAGAATTTGGGTGGCACTGATAGCCATTGGACTATCTAAATATATCGGTATATTTGGAATCTTATGATCGAGGATTAGTTTATCAAGATAATACATCACTGCTTGCGTCCTACCCACCGCAAATGCAGGGATAAGTATCGTACCACCGTGATTGGCCGCCTCGTTAATGGTCGATGCAATAATCTTCAAAGTATCTTCATCAGAATGCAGTCGATTTCCGTAAGTAGACTCTATTATCAGGGAGCGACAATTGTCTGGGGTGGCTGGTGGATTCATAACAGGATCTGCCGTTCTGCCCATGTCCCCACTAAATGTAGCTTTATAACCATCCACCTGCAACTGAATATACGCAGCGCCAAGAATATGGCCAGCATATTTCCAAGACGCAAGAATGTCTGGAAATAACGGTACCTCAGTATCAAACTCGATTATTTTGAAATGTTTTAAGCATTGTATTGCCTCTTCTTGAGTATACAATGGAAGGGCAGGAGAGTGCTTGCTATAGTGATATTGATTTGCGCGCTTTGCATCTTCCTCATGAAGATATCCACTATCAGGAAGCAGGATTTTGCAGAGTTCATAACTGGCGAGAGTGGAATAAATAGGGCCTGTAAACCCCTGTTTGACAAGTAATGGCAAACACCCGCTGTGATCGATATGGGCGTGGGTCAGGAGCACTGCGTCAATCGATTTTGGGTCCAAAAAAAAAGGCTCCCAATTTTTTAATCTTAATTCCTTTAAACCTTGAAACAAACCACAATCAACTAACAATTTATATTTATCATTTTCAATGAGATATTTTGAACCTGTTACAGTTCCTGTGGCACCTAAAAATGTAATTTTCATTAGCCCTCCGCATCCATATCTTATATTCTAAGCTAGTTTTGTGCATTTTTCTGATTTAAAGTGTAAATAGTTAAAAATATGTATTATGATGATCAGGAGTAATTTTAATTTTATTAATCAATGGAGCTTAGCTATGAAAAAAACATTGTTAACTTTTGTAACATTCAGCTTGTTGTCTCTAAGCGTAAGTGGGTATGCCGATGATGCAATGACCAAAGGCCCAATGGACTGCACAAAAATGACTGATGATGCTAAAACCAAATGCATGCAAGATAACAAGACCATGTGTGATGGCATGACTGATGATATGATGAAAGATAAATGCATGAAAAATCTAGATGGCAATCCTACCAAAATGTAGTACATCAAGAGGTTTCTTTTCTAAAAACTGGGTGTATAAGCCCAGTTTTATCAACAATAAATTTGCAAGGGTTCCCGGATCTAGTTAATTTGTTCTAGAAGGTGGTTTTCAAAAAAGACTTCTCGTAAACTCCTACTTATATGGTACCGGTTATTTTAATTCGCATACGGAACCAAAACCTATTACCATCAAGTGATTGCCCATCCAGATCATCGCCAAGTTTTTCCTTTGATTCTAGAACCTATTTTAAAACAAGATAGCTCTATGTGAACCCAATGGACTGAAGCGATTAAAAGACTTGGATATTCGTTTTATCATCACAGGACATGAAACCGATCTTAAATATTTGTATGAGTTTTATCACTCGGTAAAAAAAGACTCCCTAACGACTAACCAGGATACGGATATAAATACTATCTGCCACTGGGTCAATACTTTGCCACTGAATAATACCCACGACGAGTCAGTGAGCAAAAAAAATAAAAAATTTAAAAAATAGCTCTAACCATTATGCAAGGAGGTCGCGCTCGGTGGCGCATTGAAAAAGATGTTTACGGCCTTTTTAATTGATCAGGTGCAAGAATTTACGGGCAAGCACTTTAATGAAGCTTTAAAAACAACTACAAGAGGGGATATTAGATTGACAGCAGGAAAGACTTATACACTGCAATTGCAGGTCAATGGGGTGCAAAACTGAGTGATAGGATTGCTTAAATACGACATCGCTTGAGATGCTGTTAATAAAGTTGTGCCCAACCGATAACCATGAATTAAAAATGATTTAAATTTAAGGCATCTTTCTTGTCAAAGGACTTCTTTTGTCCTCGAAAAATCTAAAATTTAATTGGTGCTACAAATTAATTCACCAGGAGCTTCTGACAATTTTAAAAAAATATTGCTGATGTTTCCTAAAGACTATATCCTACTGCTCCCAAATTCTTGATTATGGATGATTTTTCTATGCCTAAAACATTTAAGTTAGATGATTTGAATAGCTCTGAACATGCTGCCTGTGGTGTAGTAATGAGAGTGGATTTGAATGATTCACATGAATTGGTTTTAAATGCAATAGAGCGATTAGCTCAAGTTGAATATCGATCAGGATATAATATGATCACAGGCGAAAGTGACGGCGCAGGTATTCGTTTTTTTGGTTTACCCACTAAATTTTTTCAAAGACAAATTGAACAGGGTGTATTTGGTAATGTTGAACCTAAAAATTTTAATGAAGCCCAATTTGCTATAGGGCAATATTTTTTGCCTAATGATGCCATTGAATTGAGCAAGGCAAAACAACTGATTACAAAAGAACTTGATGCCCATGGACTTTATGTTTTAGGCTGGAGAGATTTAAGTGAAGACTTAAATATTTCCATCTTATCTGAAACGGTATTAAAGAAAAAACCTGAAATTTGGCAAGCCATCATTCAATCTAAGAATTCAGAAAGTTTTGAGTTTGAACATCGGGTGTTATCTGCAGGTCTTACAATCACTCATGAGTCACAATTACAAAACTTACAAATAAATATATTGTCGCAAAGTTCAGAATCCATTGTTTATAAAGGGATGATAAGACCTAAAGAATTAGGTGTGTTTTATAAGGATTTACAACAAGTTGATTTTACAGCACGGGCTTTTATCAATCATGCTCGTTTTGCAACCAATACCAATCCTCAGTGGGAAAATGCTCAGCCGTGCGTATTTTTTTGGGCACATAATGGTGAATTAAATTCGGCAAAAGCAAATGCTTTACAAATGCGTGATGAGTTAGATTTAAGTGCGGCGGTGTTTAAGGGTATTTATCCTAATGCGAAACTTTCTGATTCCATGCAATTTGATGCTGATATGGCCAATCAAGTAGCGCATCAAAAAATTTCTATGTTAGAAGCTTTTACCAGACTCATGCCGCCAAATCTAAAAGATATTGATTGCCCACGACAAAAAGCCATGTTACAAGCTTTCACGCTCAATCGAACCCCTTATAATGGCCCTGCGTTTGCTGTATCTGGATACTAAGGTTATTTTGTTGCCAAGCTTGATTCAGTTGGTCTTAGACCCTCTCGCTGGGCTTTGATGCAAAATGATGATGGGTTTCCTCAATTTTTTGCAGCATCCGATGATTTAATTGAAGTAGGTATGGGGCAAAACCTAATTGCCAAGGGACATCTTGCACCTGGAGCGATGTTGGTATTTACGCCTCAAGGCGAGCTTTTAGATACCCAAAAAACATTGCAGTTGATTGCTAGCCATTATGAAGAGGATTATTTTTTAAAGCAGCTTAAATCAGATGTCATGCATTTACAAGAGGTAGAAGTCTTCTCTACTTCAGAATTTCAAGGTGCAATGCTAAACCGCGTTTTATACAGTTCAGGCTGGGATTATGAGTGTGTGGAGCATGTGGTTCGTTATATGGCAGACCATGGCATGGAGAAAGTAGCAGCCATGGGTGATGACACTAACCCCCTATATGCGACATATATGCCTGGACATATTACTTACTTTTTTCATCAGTTATTTGCTCAAGTTTCAGCACCTCCCCTGGATTCAATTCATGAATCAGAGAACTTTTCTTTAACAACACATCTTGGTCCTATTTTAGGAAGAAAAATTGCAATTTCCTCACCTATGCTTAGCATCGGACAACTAAAAAGTCTTGAGGCTCAAGACCATGTGAAGTCTTTTTTGATTGATACTTGTTTTAACACAGATAGGAAAGATGTTTTACAGGATATGATTCATCATTTAAAACATTGCTTAAAGCAAGCTGAAGAGGCTGCAAAACACGGTGGAGTGATTGTTTTTTCAGATAGAACAATAGCACCAGACAAAATAACGATTCCTGATTTAATCATAGTTGCTGCGGCAAGAAGACACTTACAATACCAAAAACTGATTAGACAAGTTTCAATTGTGGTTGATACCTATCAGGTTAATGGTCCACATCATGCTTCATGTTTGTTAGGCTTAGGTGCTAATGCAGTTTATCCTAGAGGCGCTTATGCAAAGATAGCTGATTTATTTGAAGTTGAACAACTTCAAGCTAAAGCGCTAAACTATCAAAATGCACTGGATAAGTGTTTACTTAAAACGATGGGCAAAGTGGGAGTTACTGATGTAAATAATTACATTAATGGTCATTTGGTAGCAGCTTTAGGCTTAGATCTATCCGGTGATTCTTCATTAGATTTATTGCAAAATATCGCGCTTTCTAACATTTTCTCAGGCATTTATTCTCCTTTAAAAGGCATCGGTTTAGGGCATATATCTAATGCTTTAAGCGTACGTTATCAACAAGCATATAATCCTGAAAATGACTTTGTTTTAATGCCTTATTCAGGCTATTTTATGCCTGAAAAGCATGGTATTAAACATGGGTTTGGGCCGGTTGTTATTAATGCTTTCACCGCTTGGCTAAAAACAGAAGAAGTCAACGGAGTGTTAGCAAGAATGCATGATATTTTGGCAGCTAAAGGTTGCCCAAATTTCTTGGATAATCAGTTGCTGTTTTCTTCAAACCAAGGGTTTTTAAATCCATTAATGAAAGATTTGGATGGCTATTACCCTGATGATTACTTAGAAGAATTTAAAGCCTCACAAGCGTTTAGAAAAATGATGCTAGAGCTTGATAGTTATCGGCTTGAACACCCAACTTGTATTAGAGATTATTTTAAATTTAAAGATACAGCGTTTCAAAATGGCGTAATTGACCAGGTGCAAAGTCAAAAAGATATTCGTGCATTATTATTTGCTGGAAGCTTATCTCAAGGGGCCTTGACAGTCACAGAAACTAAATCATCCAAAATTGGTGCACATGAAACTTTGACTAGGGGAATGAATGCTATAGGTGCAAATTCAGCCTCTGGTGAAGGTGGGGAGTCATTTGAAGACCTTAGGGTGCCATTGCATTCCACTAAGAGTAAACAAATTGCATCAGGTCGTTTTGGGGTTAATGCTGCACAGATTATGCATGCTCAAGAAATGGAAATAAAAATTGCTCAAGGAGCCAAACCAGGTGAGGGCGGTCAATTACCCGGAAGTAAAGTGTCTATTCGATTTGCAGCTCAACGCGGAGGACTTCCTGGTACCCCATTTATTAGTCCTCCGCCACACCATGACATTTACTCAATTGAAGATTTAGAACAATTAATTTTTGATATTAAAACCGTTAATCCTTCAGTTAAAGTGGCCGTAAAATTAGTGGCGTCCCAAGGCATTGGTACTATTGCGGTGGGTGTTGCCAAAGCCGGGGCTGATGTTATTAATATTGCAAGTCATTCAGGAGGAACGGGTGCTGCTCAACAATCGAGTATTAAACACACTGGATTACCGGCAGAACTTGGACTTGCAGAAGTTGATTATGCTTTACGTCTTGCAAAATTAAGAGATGTGGTTCAATTGCGAGTTAGTGGTGGCTTAAAGACAGCTGATGATGTGGTTATATCGGCAGTTCTAGGGGCTGATTTATTTGAGTTAGGAACGACAGCTATGCTAACTCTTGGTTGCAAAATGCAAAGAACTTGCAATCAAAGTTGTCAACCAGGGGTTGCAACTGATGGGCATTTATTCAAAGGGAATCAATTAAATGTTGAACGATATTTTACAAATCTTGCCGCGCTCATTCAAGAAAGATTACATAACCTTGGTGTTTCTAGTTTAAGAGATCTAAGAGGGCGTACAGACTTGTTGGCGCTAGTTGATGGAAGTATTGCAAAGCTTTATGACTTTTCAGTTATTTTAGATAGAACTCAGCATCTCGATTTATTATCAATAGATGAATTGATGTCCTTGAAGGAAAATCGTTTATGTGGTTTGGCAAGAGTGAAAGAAGACCTGTTAATTAGTGTTATAACTCAATTTTTTCAAGAAAGTCCTGTAGGTATTTATCAATCACCCCTTATTGCATTAGATACCCAAGATAGAAGTTTTGGTGCAAGAGTTGCAGGTCATTTTGTTCAATATTTAGAGTTAAAACCTAAAGCAAAAATCATATTAAATACCACAGGAAATGCTGGTCAAAGTTTTGGTTTTGTGATGCCCAAGGGTATGAGTATTGTTCATAACGGTTTTGTGCAAGATGGTTGTGGTAAAAGCATGTGTGGGGGCGAGTTAATTGTTAAAACTCCTAAGATATATACAGACTACCAATCCGATAAAAATACCATTGCAGGAAATGTTATGTTATATGGTGCCAGTTCTGGTAAGGCATTCATCAATGGTGTTGTTGGCCATCGTTTTGCAATTTTATGTAAGGGCGCAGAAATTGTTGTAGAAGGTGCAGGAGAATTTGCTTTTGAATACATGACATCTGGAACCGGATTGATTATAGGCGCTTATGGCCATGGAATAGGCGCAAGTTCTTCAGGTGGTATTATTTTTGTCTATGATCCAAATTCCAAAAATCCTAAATATTCGGATTCTGTTCGTGAAGCGTCGAGTGACGAAGTAAAAGCTTATGAATTGGTTATTAAAACAATGTTGATTGAACATAGCGAAAAAACTCAATCCATAAAAGCCTTGCAAATTCTTGCCCAATTTAATATCCAGGAATTTAAGGTACTTATCCCCAAAGCTTTAGACAAAATTCAAAGTATTGGGGGGGTACTTTCAGCAATTAAAACATTTCTAAGACCAGAGGCTAGTATAAGTGCTGGAATGAGGGTGTGGCTAGAGCAAAAGACCTTACAGATGGTTATCAATGGGAGCGCTAGTAGACAAGAATTAGCTGAATTGTTTGATATAATTTGCATTCGGGATGTAAGCGTATTTTCTAAAGACATTGAAGCTCAGTTGATGGGACTTTTGCAAGGGGCAGGAAAATCCAGTGCAAGTATCAGTGATATTGAAGATTTAGTAAAACCTAGTCGAGCGCCTCAAATAAAAAAAACAACACCTATAGA
>JAKFUY010000158.1 GCA_021732495.1 Legionellales bacterium
CTCCGATTAATTCATCTAAAATTTCGTCACTAATTGTAAAAGTCATATTAAAACCTGTTCAAAACATAACCCTAAAAAATTTTTCTTAGGATACTTTATTTGGGGCTATTTACACAAATCAAATGACCGTCTCTGCAAAACACCGATTCCAATATTTTATCGTTAAATCCACTTGCCTAAAACTTTTGTGAGGGGTAACGCTTACCTTTCACAAAAAACTCTTATGGTGATACCCGTCTGTTAAATAGATTATATTTTGACATTTGTGACTATAGTTGTTTACTTGTGACTAAATTTTTGCTAGACTCCGGGTGTTACTTAAATACTAATACATTTTATATTTATTTTTTTTAGTGGAGTTTAAACATGTCAGCTACAAATAAAGATAACATTGTCTTAGGTACTTCTCTATTGAGAGCGACTATCTTACCTTTGATTGGTGGTTTAGTTATGCCAAGCCTTGCTGCAAGTGCCGGGCTTTCAGGCTTGGTCGCTTTTGGTGTGCTCGAAGTAGTTTGTGCGTACACTTTAAACTACAACGCATTAATAGATTCGAGTAATTTGAATACCTTCGAAGGGCTTGGGAAGTTGGCCATGGGTATAGCTTTGTCTACGGGGACACTATATTTGCTATCTATGATGTTAGGTCAAAATGTATGGAACGCACTAGCTGCTCAATTCCTTGGTGGTGCAGTTATTATGGGTATTCCTTTTGGTATTGCTGCAGTTATTATTGGTATTTGTGTAGCTTTTGACGCCTGTTCTAATCTTTATAAAAGCATGATTGCTAACAATGATCAACCAAATCAGATTGTGCCTGCGCTTGGATTGGATCGCTAATGTGCTAATACCATGGATGGTATTTGTGATTGCTATTGCTTGAGTATGCATGAAAGAATCTGTACGATTTATGGCTAAATTCGTTTCATCCTTTTCATAAGTGCATTGTTATGTCGGCCACACCGATTGTTGAGAAAAAACAAAGATTTTTACGCGCTACCTCACTTGTATCTTTATTAACCTTGTGTTCCTTTCTGTTTGGATTTTTTCGAGATATGCTTTTGGCGCCACTCTTTGGTGCTCAATAAGGTATGGACGCTTTTTATCTGGCATTTCGAACTAATACAAATTAACCGCTTACTAAATAGTTAAGACTTACTCTTGAAAAACCTGATGCTAACTTTGATGAAACTTTGAAAAAATCTTTTACAATGCAGGTCCGGTCCATATAAGTTGGTCACAACGAGCACTTATTTTGCTTGGAAGGTGCTGCTTTTTTTATCCCTTAGGTATTCACTCCACCGTCATGAAGAAATGCTGTTTTCTCTGCTTTGCTCCAATATTGAAAGAATCGCTTAGATTCCATAGGTTTTTTAAGGTCAATAAAAGCTTCATCTGCCACCATCTCAACAAATACCACTTCACGAACCGAATCAATCATTTCTAAAAGAAGCGGATTATTGGTATATGGGATGTAGACAAGGGAGGGATTAATTTCTTGCAGGATGCTTCGCGTATCACCACGAAGTATATCCACCGCCAATCCACATAATGTCTCGTAGATGAATATTAACCGCTTTAAGCTATACGCAGTACGCTGAACATATGCATCATCCCATACATAGATAACTCGCGTACCATTAGGTGCCGCATGAAATACAGGATGCGTCATTCTCAGCGATTCTTCATGCAGTAAAATCAATGGTTGTTGCATCAGATAGTCTTCCTCATATTCGGAAATAACCGTAGTCCAAGTGCTTCATAGCTTGCATCCAAAGGTAGATTATGGTGTGGGCTAGTATCCACTTGTTGACTAAAATATTTAGCTACATTCTCAAGATTGAAAATATACGGTTTATGGCTGAAGGTACTTGCCACCCATTGCCATGAAAAATTATTACTAGCCACATCACCATCCAACAAATGCTGCAAAAACCAACTTGCGCCCACTTGCCATCTGATGCGGCGAAAATGCACAATATAGCTTGCCAGATACATGCGTGCATGATTATGAATATATCCCGTCTCCGTCAGCTCATGAATAAATGCATCCATGCAGGCAATTCCCGTGCGACCTTGAGCGATATCATCGGGCAGTGTATTGGCATAATCCGCTGCACTAAAACCGGTTTTATAGGCTTCAACATCCCCCCACGCCCATTCTGGGTGCTGCGTTAACACACGCTGCCAAAAATCTCTCCATGCTAATTCTTGAATAAATTTGGATATTTGTTCTGGTTGCTTACACGTTTTTAGCGCATGATTACGCACTTCGTTCAAGCTTAGTACTCCATGGTGAATGTAGGGCGATAATCGTGATATCTTGCCATCACCAAAATTGCGTGTGCGAGTATATGCAATAGGATCGATTTCTTGTAATTTTATTTTTGCTTTGTCACTACCGCCCTGAATAGCGCTTGGATGACCTTCTGCCCATGGGGCAAGCGACTGCAGATAAGCAATTAGATCAGTACGATCATCAAACTGATTTTTCAAGGTGATCATTGTTATTTCTTAAATTGTTGGAGTATGTCAAGCGGTATAAACTCAAGCGCCTTTTCATGAGTTGCCTCAAGATTTACTGGTGGTGCCACTCCAGCCGTGTACGCTTCCTTCCAACGCAGTGCACATAAGCACCAGCAATCTCCTGGTTTCAACCCGGGGAAGTTATATTCTGGGTGAGGTGTTATCAAATCATTTCCACGTAATTTTGTAAAATCCAAAAATTCCTGCGTGACTGTTGCAGCAATCACATGAGTTCCAGTATCCCCTTCACCAGTACGACAATAGCCATCACGATAAAATCCTGTAAGTGGCTTTGTCGAACATTGCTGAAGGGAGGTTCCCAACACATTTTTTGTATCTTTATCTGCCATGGCTGCTCCCGATGTGAGTAAACACATTAATATAGTCATTCCACTTAAAGAATAGATACGCATTCCACTCTCCTATTTTTTTGATATCCACTTTAAAAATCAAATGATAACTGCGTTGAATCTTTTTTCTTTGATGATTTTTTTCGTGCTACCTTGCTGGTTCGACTACCTAGTTTTTGGTTGACTGCGCGTGATTCTTCCCGAAAACCATCTTGCTTCCAACGCGTTGAAATTTCCCCTCGAGCAAACTTTATCGCCACATTATGATCAACAATAGGTGCGCAATACTCGGCTGGAGGGCTTTCCATGCGCCATGGCTCATGAATGAAACTATCCGGCACAGATTTAAGCTCTGGCACATAACGGCGAATGAATTTCCCCAATGGGTCATGGTCATACGATTGTTTAATAGGATTATACATCCGCACCGCATTAATGCCTGTCACCCCTGATTGCATTTGAAATTGTGAATAATGAATGCCTGGTTCATAGTCAGTAAAAAGCTTAGCCAGAAATGGTGCCGTTTTTCGCCAATCCAACCATAGATCATAACTTGCAAACGATACCAGCATGGCACGCATACGAAAGGTTATCCAGCCATTGTCATGCAACGAGCGCATGCACGCATCCACTAGAGGATAGCCGGTGTTTCCTGTTTTCCAAGCCTCAAAATAATCATCCCGAAAATGAGGCTCTCGCATTCCTTCAAACGCAGGGTGCATACATGCATGCTCAATATTTGGCTGTTGTTCTAATTTTTGAATAAAATGACAGTGCCATGCCAAGCGCGAGAGAAACGCAGAAAGATTGCGCTTGAAATAGGCAGCGTTGGGATCACTATTACCTCCAAGTGAATGTATTTTTGAGGTGGTTGCCTGCTCAATTTCACGAACAGATAACGTGCCATAAGTGATGTGCGCACTCAAGCGTGAACAATGGCGCGCCGAAATCCCAGGTTTGGATATGGCTTGCATATAATTGCGCCCGCGTTCTTTTAAAAAGGAATCTAACGTTTTCTGTGCTTCATTTCTACCACCATTTTGCACGGATCCAATCGAATCTAGCCCAAACATAAGATCATTTTTGCAAGGCAATTCATGCGATTGGATACCTATTTTTACATTCACTTGTGGCGGGGTGTGAATAATGGGTGATGCCATATGTGTATCACGCTGCTTTGCCCATCCATTACGACTTTTCAGGCGTCGTACCACGCCGTTGGTGGGGAATTCATACCAAGAAATGCTCTGTGAGCGACACCAAGCCGCCACAGAAATATCTCGCTGATATGTCCAACCATTACCGGACTCTTCATGTGACCAAAGCGAAAATGCGCCTAACTCATTTGAGAGTTGCTGCAACACATCCACTGCTTCACCAATTCGAATGATTAACGGTGCGCCTATTAGAGCGAGTGATGACCGCAGTTCCAGAAGCGAATCATGGATGAAGTGCCAATGACGACGCCCACTATCAGGCTGCCTCCAGAGTTCAGGTTCCACGATGTATAATGGTAACACTTTACCCACCCGCGCCGCCTCACAAAGCGGTGCATGATCCGTGATACGTAAATCACGCTTGAACCAGACTACATTGATTGACTGAATCATAAATCCATAAAATAATTTTTCATATTTTATGATTATAGGACTTCTTAATGATTTGTGAACATTAACTTATGGAAATGTTCAACATTATGCTAATGAAACACATATCTGACATTGATGTCAGATACGAAGATTATCAATTCGAGCATATCTTAAACGGGATGGATAAGCACCATAACTAGTAGACGATTTCATCAAGGTTGTTTAAAAAGATCTTTTTCATGATTGATAATCCCGTTGCAATAATCGGAAGTAGCACTATTGAAAATAAATTAATAATAAAAAAAGATGAATATGTTAAATTTGGTATCATTTGATGGAAAGACGTTATTTTAGTTATCAAAGGGCTGCTGTGCAGGATGAATAGTGCATTGCTGAAAAAAACATAAAACAGTAATATTTTACCAAAGGTCTTTGACGGGGGCCTGATGACCGAAACTGCCAGGAAGCAAACTAATAGTGTTAAGCGAATGACGAATATACTGGATGTTAATAAAGTATCCCAAATTGATACATGAAGCACCATGAATAAAAATTGTGAGCTAAGGAGAAGTCCTAATACATAACTTAATCGATTGATGTGTTTAATAGGAAATAAAAAACAACAGGCTTGGGTAAAATGAAACCACAAAATGAAGGGGAAAAGTGCAAAAAATACAGAACTTTTTGAGTCTAATATGATGGTACATAAACCAATCTGACATATTAATAATAGAAATGAAGAAGTGGAAAGGGTGTATAACCAAATGTTTTTAAACCTGGAGCTTTTTATGTAGAACTCAATTGATGCTCCGCGAATAATAAAGAGCATCAACATCATTAAAAAAATGTGTAGTATTTACTCATTATCTCGCCAAAAAACACTGGAAATGCGCCATAAGCACCGGCTATTGTAAACACCAACCAAGTTTGATTGGCATCCCAACTGGGCAAAATATCGTTAAATATCTGTCTGTGATAATTTTTTTTAGAAAAAGGCGCAAAACAGCAAAGCATTAAAGCTCGACCATCTTGAATGAGGTAAATTAAAAAAGTAGCGATTAAAATATAAAAAGTTAAAACTGGACTTGTCATTTGTATTATCCTTTTAAATGTATAGCTCTTTTTCGTGATTTTATAATTGGCCCTTTTTTAATGATTTTTAAGAAAAAATTCATATAACCAATCCCAAAGATAAGACCATAAGTAACTAAAATTACGATAAAACCATGCAAAACTTGTTTAGAAGTGACATGTGATACAAGGTCTTTAGTTTTAATCAAGTTATAAACGACCCAAGGTTGTCTACCTACTTCAGAGGTAAACCAACCAGTCAGTAGAGCAATAAATCCTGAAGGTGCTGATAAAATCAATAGGCGGAGATACCAGGCCTTTTGAATTAATTTATTTTTGCACCAGAAAAAAAGACCTAAAAGATTTAATAATATTATTAAAAACCCACACCCCACCATGATTCTAAAGCTATAAAAAACCACAGCTACACGAGGCAGTTCATTTTTTGATACGTTCTCCAAACCGAACAACTGACCGTTTAATTGATGTGTATTAATGAGGGATGCCAGTTTTGGGATTTCAATTGAAAAGCTATTTTTTCTTTTTTCTTGGGAAATATTTGCAAAAATAACAAGAGGTGCACCTTTTTGAGTGTGCCATAAGCCCTCAATTGCGGCTGTTTTTACAGGTTGATAATGATGAATCTTAAGGCCAACGATATCCCCCAAAACAACTTGCATTGGAGCTAAGAAGCTAAGACAAAGTAAGGTTAATTTTAGGTTTTTTATTGCAAATAATTGAAACTTATTTTTTAGCAGATGACGGGCTGCTATCATCGCAACTACCATTAAAGTTGCGATATAGGATGCCAAAAGCATATGCACAAATCGACTCATAGTACTGGGATTAAAGACCACATCAAACCAGCTGGTTACCACAAATTGGCCAGCATTATAAATAATTCCAGCAGGCGTATGCATCCAAGAATTTGCCGCCATTATCCAAAATGCCGATAGTGTGACGCCAACACAAACCATTATCGTTGAAAAATAATGCAGGCGTCTGCCCACTAGATGCCAACCAAATATCATTAAGCCTAAAAAACTTGCCTCTATAAAAAAAGCCGTTAGAGATTCTAGAGTAAAAAGAACGCCAAGCACTGGACCTACTTTTTTTGAAAATCCGGCCCAATTTGTCCCCATTTGGAAAGCCATCGCAAGACCGGAAATAATACCCATGCCAAATGTTAAGGCTAAAATCTTTGAAAAAAAACGAGCAGTTTGATAGTATACCTTCTGTCCTGTTTTAAGCCATAACCCTTCAATCACTACGAGATAAGTAGAAAGTCCAATACTAAATGCTGGAAACAGTATATGAAAACTAATAGTCAATGCAAATTGTAATCTTGATAACAGTAGTGCTGACATTAATCGGCCCTTTGTATTTTTTTATAAGCACATTGTACTTCTCTATCTCGATAGTTTAAAATTATATTTAATTATGCTTATCATAACTTTTAATGATAGTTATAAGGGATTTTAAAAATGATTGGACATAACCAGTTGATTAATGCTAAGAAATTACACATTTTTAGCGTGGTGTCAGAACTTCGTAATATTACTCATGCCGCTCACAAGCTAAATTTATCTCAACCTGCTATTTCGAATAGTCTTTTATCTCTTGAACAATTCTTTGATACCAAACTATATGAAGTTGTTGGAAAAGAGATTGTTGTTACATCAACAGGTAAAAGACTACTTAAACATTGGTCTAAAATAGAATCTTGTTACGAAAAGTTATTTGATGAATTGAATGAAATCAGGCAAGGAGAACAGGGTGATATATCTATTGCAATGATTTCAACCGCTAAGTATTTTATGCTTACACTAATTAAAAATTTTTCAGAAAATTTTCCAAAAGTAAACTTTAGCAGCCAAATTTTTGATAGAAATCAAATTGTTGAACATTTATTAACGCATCGGTTTACCATAGGCGTTATGACAGAGCCCCCACATCATCATGCATTAACAAGCATTAGACTTGGCGAGAATCCATTGGTTTTTATATGTAGCCCAAAACATGCGTTTGCTGGTCAATCTAATATTCTTTTTGAAAGTTTATCTAATCAGCAATTCATCACTAGGGAGTATTCAGCGCAAATTACACAAAATCTCTATAAATTGTTTGAACAACATCAATCTACACCAAAAATTTCTTTGAGCATCAATAGCACCGAAGCGATAAAAGAGGCGGTTATAGAAGATTTAGGTATTGCTTTAGTGCCCTATCTTTCTGTAGCACGTGAACTTAAATCTAAAAAAATAATAAGAGTGGATTTTGATACCCAGGCTTTAAATAACAATTGGTACATCATTATTGTAAAAAATAAAACGCTTGATCAAGCCTCACAAGCATTTATTGAAATGACTAAAAAGTTATTCCCTAAGATACCCATTTTGATTTGATAGTTGTGCAACGCACTGATTTTTTTATCTTTAATGCACCAGAACTTATTGTAATTGAGGGGGAATTTTAAATTTATTTGACAATCAAAACACATAGGGTATATAATTTTTCACCATTGTGTTAAATTAATGTGACTCTCGAGTTTTTAAAATAGGAATATTAAGTTATGTCTTCTAATGTTACTGACAGATGCCTCGCAATGCCCAAAAAAGGGCAACGAACAACCATCAATATGGATGATTTTAAACTGTGTCTTGAAGAGCTTGCTCAAATCTGTAGTGAGTCTTTAAATTTGTCAATTGAGGAACAAAACTTCTTAAAAGCTAAATTCAATGAACATGCTGGACAAGTAGCAACCTATTCGAGTACATCAGAGCTAATCGATGGCTTAAAACACTTGCACTATCATTTATTTGACCGAGAAAATTCCCTGTCTGGCTCACGCAAACTCTCTATTGCCGTGAAACTTAAAGAAGGCGCCGCAGCCAGTACTACTGAATTTAATGATCGAGTCAATGAAATTTTGAGTGGACTTAATCTGCCAGAATCCATTGATTCTTTATTGCTGCAAATACGACAAAGTATTGTTTTGCGTGCAGCACTTAAAGCAACTGATGATGTACACTGCCATAATCAATTTTATGTTGTAGCCGCAGAAAGTGGATATGGCGTTGAACCTATAAATCCCCATGATGTTTATCGGGGTGAACTTGACGATGAATCAATACGAAACAGCCTTAGAACTGCTTTTAATGCTAACTTCACAATTCCAATTATTTTAAATGAAATCATTGAAGGCATGAAAGGTATACTGCGCAATCAATATGCTTATACCGGACAAAAATCTGACGGCAACGGCTACCATTATACCATGACTGCTGAATTT
>JAKFUY010000213.1 GCA_021732495.1 Legionellales bacterium
ATAATACAAATTTAATTTAGTTTTAAAGATACATATCTAAAACTAACGACAATAACTGATGATAAAGAATGGTACAGAGAATTGGAAAAATCTGGCTTACGCATATTTGTTCAGATATTAATTCCCGGTTTATTTATATGTTATGGCTTGTTTTTAGCTCCAACCCTACCCGTCACATTACCTGCCTTCTTTATTTCAGCAGCATTAATCACAGTATCCTCACTTTGTGTTCAATTGGTTAATCGTTGGAATGAATACTCCGATGCAAAATGGGCATTAGAAGATTATTATAAAGAAAAAATTGATAAACATCTTGATTATATTCAAGAGCCGGAAGAAAAAAAACTAAAAGATAACCTAAAAATTGCTTCTCAAAATTTCTACTACCAAAGTGGCTATACATTATCAGGGGTTATTTTAGTTGGTGCAATCGCAGCTTCAATTGTAACCGCTGGTGCAGCAGCACCAATCATATTGGCGAGTATGTTCTTAGTTATTCTCATTGCATTATTAAGGGATGATTGCAAAAGAAATAGTAATTTGAAGGAAGTTCCAGATGAAAATGATGAAAAGCGCCTTCTTCCCAATCATTAATTAAGCAATAATCAAAATAATAATTTTATAAACCTTCAACGAAACAAAATCCTATTATGTAGTCAATCGCAGCTTCGCTTCATCCCAAACCTGCATCAGTTCTGCAAAAGATTTGTTCTTCATATCTGGAAGTCCTTGCTCTTGAACAATCTGTTTCATCATATTCAGTCTTGACTCAAACTTATCACAACTTCGCGTTAAAATCGTTTTTGAATTAAAACCACAATACCAAGACAAAGACATCACCGCATGCATCAGATCACCTATTTCGTCTTGAAGCTCGCGGCTTGTGCTATCCCCTGCTTGTAAATGTTCTCTGATCTCCTGACATTCACTTTCAATTTGCGCTAAAATTTCCAATGAATTAGGCCACTTAAGACCAAAATCGCTGCCTGAGGTTTCCAATTCAACCAAACGTTGCCAAATTTGCATTTGTTTATTCTCCGAGTACTTGCCAGATACAATTTCACATGCCAAGCTTAACAAAAGATCGTAAAAAATAATATGAGGTTTTTGATGACTCAAGATGTAGAAACAATGGAATTTGATGTCATTATTGTTGGAGCAGGCCCCTCAGGTTTGGCTGCCGCGATTCACTTAAAACAACTCGCAATTACTAAAGCGTTAGACATTAAAATCTGTGTTCTGGAAAAAGGTGCCCAAGTCGGCGCCCATATTCTTTCTGGAGCTGTTTTAAATCCGATTGCTTTACAAGAACTTTTGCCCGATGAATGGCAAAATGCTCCCTTGCTTACCCCGGTAACACAAGATAAATTTTATTTTTTATCGCAGAAACATGCGCTGCGTTTGCCAACCCCAAGGCCCATGAAAAATCATGGCAATTATATCATTAGCCTGGGTGAACTATGCCAATATTTATCGAACAAAGCAATTGAATTGGGGGTTGAAATTTACCCCAGTTTTGCCGCCACAAAAGTCATATATAATAAAGCAGGCCATGTGCTAGGTGTTGCAACTGGTGATATGGGTATTGATAAAAAAGGTAAAAAAACAGGCAACTACCAACAAGGAATGCACTTACATGCTCGACAAACTCTATTTGCAGAAGGTTGCCGTGGATATTTAAGTAGCCAAATTATACAGCGTTTTCAATTAAGAGTCGGTAAATCGCCACAAACCTATGGCCTGGGTATTAAAGAAGTATGGAGTGTTGATAGTAAGTTTCATCAACCAGGCTTGGCCGTGCATACTGTAGGCTGGCCATTAAACAATCAAACCTATGGTGGCTCCTTTATCTATCATCTCCCAGATAACAAGGTCTCCATTGGTCTGGTCGTAGGCTTGGATTACACCAACACCTACTTTAATCCTTTTGAAGAGATGCAGCGTTTGAAAAACCATCCCAGCATTAGAAGACTTTTAGTCGGTGGCGAACGCATCGCCTATGGTGCTAAATCTCTTGTTGAAGGTGGTTGGCAATCGCTTCCCAAACTCACATTCCCTGGCGGGATGCTCATTGGCGATACTGCAGGATTTTTAAATGTTCCTCAAATTAAAGGTATCCATTGTGCCATGCAATCAGGAATGATTGCGGCAAAATCCTGTATTAATTTTCTAGAAAAGCAGCCAGCCAAGGGACAAGAAGTATGGACCTTTAGCAAAAATGTTGAAAAAAGCTGGATAATGACTGATCTCTATCGCGTAAGAAATATTCGGCCAGGATTTCACTATGGCCTGATTCCCGGATTGATTCTTGCCGCTTGGGAAACTTATATCACTCAAGGCAAATCACCTTGGACTTTCAAAAACCGCGCAGACCATTTAAGCCTTAAACTTGCAAAATATAGCAAACCCATCGCCTATCCTAAGCCTGATGGCATCATCACTTTCGATAAATTATCATCCGTGTTTCTAACCAATACCTATCATGAAGAAAACCAACCGCCGCATTTAACCCTCAAAGATTCAACGATTGCTATTAATGTCAATTATCATTTGTATGCATCACCGGAAACACGATATTGCCCGGCCCAAGTCTATGAAATGGTTCAATCTAACTCCGGTCCTCGACTACAAATTAATGCTCAAAATTGTATTCATTGTAAAGCATGCGATATTAAAGATCCGAAACAAAATATTTTTTGGACATCACCTGAAGGTGGTGGTGGACCGAATTATGTCGGCATGTAAACTTGAGTTTTACCACAAATACCGATAAACTCAGGCCATTCGTCCCAGTGGCGCAGCTGGATAGCGCGGCCCCCTCCTAAGGGGCAGGTCGCAAGTTCGAATCTTGCCTGGGACACCAATGAAATCAATATGTTACGAGTTTTGTTTTAATTGCTTTTAGATGGTTTGATTTATTGGTGCCTAGATGGGTACCTAAAAATAATTTGGTACCATAACGTTCATCAACGAGACAGGCTTATGTGTAGTTGGTTCTTCACAGGTTTGGGATGGCTTGCATCAACAGCATTTGGTGGATTAATTACTTATTTATATACACGACATCATGATGAAGCTAAGGAACGAAAAGAAGCACGAAAAAAATTAAATGCCGCTTGCCATTCAGTTTGCTTTTATCTTGCCATGCAACAATCTGAGCTAGGTGGGCTACTGAAAGATATTGAGTACAGGATTAAACAGTTAAATGCGATTAAGAAAACAGGTGCTGCTAATAGAGAGATGACTGTTACAGCTTTACAAGATTTTGTTTTTTGCAAAGACATCAACATTGACATTGATAAAATAAGCGAGATAATTTTCCCTGCTGGTAATGATCAACGTGGAGTGGTTGAGATATTACAGTGTGTTTTTATAAGTAATAAAAAATACTTTAAGATACTGAATACATTAGAGCGTTTTAATGAGGCAAAACGATTAATAAATCAAGAAGATGGCGCTAATGCAATGCCAAATTTATTAACATTTACCAATACAAATCTGCCGCAATACCAAAAAGAAATTACTCAAAATATGGCATTCATCTTGCAATCACTAGAAGCATTTAAAGCTGAAGTTAAAGAGAAGTTTAATATCATCGTTAGCTTATCGGTTGGTGACTTTATACAGTTGAATTAATAATAATCCATTATTATTAATTTCTTGTTGTACCTAGCCAATCACCCATAGATTTCCACCCATGATTCTTATAAGTGTCATTAGGATATGAGGGAATATCACTCGGCTTAGACCCACTCTTACAATATGCTTTCCATGAGGCTCCATTTTTTAATTTTAAATCATGAACGAATTTACGAGCTTCTAAGAAAGAACGATATTTTTTATTTTGATTTGCAACTGTACCTGTACCAAGCCAATCTCCCATTGACTTCCATCCTTTAGTTTTATACACAGTATGAGGATTAGCAGGAATATCACTAGGTTTATTACCACTTTTACAATAATCTCTCCATTCTTGCTCAGTTTTTAATTGTAATGAGTAGACAAATTTCTTCGCATTAGCAAAAGAGCAATAAATCATATTTCGAGGGGCAATCGCCCCCGTACCAAGCCAACTCCCCATAGAAGTCCAGCCAATATTTCTATAAACCACACGAGGATCGGCAGGAATATCATTTGGCTTACCACCACCTTTTGAGTAAGAATTCCACTCACGCGTACTTTTAAGTTTTAAATTATGTACAAATTCTAGAGCTTCTAAAAATGGGCGATATTTTTTATTTTGATTTGCAACCGTCCCAGTCCCGAGCCAATCTCCCCATGATTTCCACCCTTTATTTTTATATGTTTTTCCTGGGCTAACAGGAATGTCATCTGGCTTATTTTTGCTTTTGCAAAATTCAAACCAATCAAATTGATTTTTTAATTTTAAGGTATGCGTAAACTCTCTGGCTGCGATAAATGATCTAAAAATTCTATCTTTATCAGCTTTTCGATAGGTACCTAACCAATCACCCCATGACACCCATCCATTATCTTTATATACTTGATTTGGTCTGGATGGGATGTCAGGGGGTTTATTCCCACCTTTGCAGAAAACTTGCCACTCAGCTTCATTTTTTAATTTTAAAACATGCACAAATTTTTCAGCTTCACTAAAAGAACGATAAACCATATCTTGAGGAGCAACTTTTCCTGTACCAAGCCAGTCACCCATAGATATCCATCCAGTTGTCTTATAAATTTTGCGTGGATCAGCAGGAATATTATCTGGTTTATTAGCGCTTTTACAGTAACTTAACCAAGCACTCTGACTACTTAATTTTAAGTTATGGACAAATTCTCGCGCTTCTTCAAAAGATATGTAGGTTCTGTTATAAAGTGCAACCGTTCCTGTACCAAGCCAATCTCCCCAAGAATTCCAACCCTGATTTTTATAAACATGTGCTGGATCCCCAGGAATATCAGGAGGCTTATATCCGCTCTTGGTATAAATCCTCCATTCATTTTCACCTTTTAAACATAATGTATGTATAAATTTTTTCGCTTCTTTAAAAGGTCGGTATTTTCTGTCTCGATTTGCGATCTTTCCAGTACCTAGCCAATCTCCCATAGAGATCCATCCGTCATTTTTATAAACAGTACGTGGATCTGCCGGGATATCATCTGGATTGCTCCTTTTTTTGCAGTAAGCTCTCCATTCATCGCCACTTTTTAAATTTAAATTATGAACAAATTCCCGTGCTTTTATGAATGATCTGAAGACTCTATCTTTATCAGCTATCCTATAAGTACCCAGCCAATCCCCCATAGATACCCACCCATCATTTTTATAAGCACTACGTGGATCTGAAGGGATATCATTTGGCCTATTCCCTTTTTTGCAGTAAGCCATCCATTCATCACTGCTTTTTAAGTTTAAACCATGAACAAATTCCCGTGCTTTTATACACGATCTGAAGACTCTATTTTTCTCAGCTAGTCTATAAGTACCTAGCCAATCTCCCCAGGAGATCCAGCCTTTATTTTTATACGTTTCATATGGCATCACTGGGATATCGGCTGGTTTATCACCACTTTTAGCATAAGCAATCCATTCAGATACTGAAGATAATTTTAGGTTATGTGAAAATTTTTTTGCTTCATTAAAATCTCTCCAGGGTATACGTACTTTAGAGATGGTTTGAACAAATAAATTTTCTTTTAACTTTTCGTCAAATCCAGTTAATGTTATTAATTCATGACAGTATTCAATAGAAACATGTTGAGAGCTTAACTCTCTTCTTCCTGAGCCAATCTTAATTTTTTTAATTTCGTCAACCAAGCGTTCATCGTGTGAACACATGGCTTTAATGACTTCTATCAAATTTTTAAATGGACTAGCTTCAATTATCTCATCCAAATCCTCCATTTTTCTATGAAAAATTGGAACAACAACATAGCCTAATTTTTTCTCTTTATGATCAGCTCTTCGTAGTGCTCTACCTGTGGCTTGAACAATGTCAATTTTCGAATTTTTTGGATCACAAAAATACACCACATCGATCACAGGCACATCAACCCCTTCTGTAAGACAGCGGGCATTTGTCATGACAGCCAGGGGCGATTTCTCAAACTCCTTCATCCGAATACTTCTTTCATTTGTAGTAAGTTTTCCATTCACATGAAATGAGCTAATACCTTGATAGATTTCTGCATGCCTGTTTTGAAAATCTTTCGCCTTTTTCACAGATGAGTGAAAAGTAATTGCATGAGTCGGTCCATGGGTCTTCATAAATTTTTCAAGAGCATAATTATTGGCTATTTCATCAATAGTTTCAGTGTCGGAAATAAACCGACGCAAACTAATTGCTTGCTCAAGCTCATAATCACTAATCCCAACTGCAATTATTTTATAATCTACCAATATCTGTTTATCAATCGCCTCTCGAAAACTCATTCGGTAAAACTCTAAACCAAATATGGCAGAATTACTCATATCATAAATATATTTTATTATTTCATCATTTAACTTAATTTTTAAACTATCAGAGATAATCCGAGGGGTGGCAGTCATATAGAGACGTTTTTTAACTGCAATATTAGTGTTTAAATGTACCAGCCCAAATTTGCTGTATTTACTCCCAGATGTTTTGTGAGCTTCATCGCAAATTGCCAAATCAAACTCAAACTTTAGTTCTTTAACAGCCTTACAAATTACTTCTAAACTTTGATACGTTGAATAAACAATAGACTCATTCTTATTTCTTAAAAAAGAAACAACTTCATTAACATTTGTGGAAACTTTTCCACTAATTTCATAAGTATGGATCGCTAGATGGTCTGCCGCCTTATCAATATCTTTTTCAGAGCAAACACAAATATAGGGTATAAAACGTTCACTATTAATAGTCCATTCATTTTTAATTTGTCTCAATAAGGCCAAAGAAGGAACTAATACAAGAGCATGACGTACGTTTAATGCTTCTTTTATCCATAAAGAAACAAGTGTTTTTCCGGCACCACAGGGCAGAATTAATTGACCACGATCTTGCTGTTTAAAACCATTAACTACCGCTTGTATCGCCTTAAATTGATATTCTCTTGGTTCTTTTTTAGTAACAACTAGATTATATGTACCAGTTAAATGATTTTTTATTGTTTCGAACGTTGATGATGGAATATTTAATAAGTCACCCACCGTGACAAGCTTTAATTGATTTTCTTTTTTCGTTAGCGAATGTTTATCAAGACCAGATGCATTGGTAAATACAATAAAATAATCAGCTTTATCACCATCTGCAAATAAGTTGGCCAGATTGTCCTTTGTCCACGAGATATTGCAACTTTGATTATTTCTAAACTTACACTGCACAACAGATAAAGTGTCGTCAACTCCTTCAAGTACAAGATCTATACCATGATCTACTTTACCAAGGTTAAGCCTCGTCTTGATATCCTGTGGTATTTCACTGAAAAGCCAAGCGTTACGATACTCATTTTTTACTAATGGATCTAACAAATAATAACATTTACAAAATTCTTCGAATAGCTTACCAACGGAAGGGTTTCTGCCCGTATTTTGCTTTGATAATTCGCCATATACATCTAACCAAGTAGATGCGTTCTTTATTATGCTGAGTAAATCATTTTTCATAAATTAATGCTGTTGTAAATTAATTGATAGGATCAACGGGTTAAGTAAGCGTCGATAGTGTGTTAGGGATGTACTTCAAATTCTCTTGTTAACCCCGCGATGTCAGCCACTATGAAGTTGCTGCAAAGTCAGCGATTACGCACGCTGACTTTGTTTACCAAGTGGATTAATCTGGTGAATTCCAAGGGTCGATACCTTGTAATTCCAAGATATGTGGTTCATGCTCATCAACCTTGGCTTGAATTTTATCGACATCTTTAGCTAATTCCTGTACGAAAAACTCCAAATTTTCCAACCGTTCCGCTATATCATTAGACACATCAGCCTCACTATTGTTTTTAATAATTGCCTGCATTGTATTCCAATCTTTGTAGCCATTTATTTTAGCAATGGCTTGTAGGCAGGATGAGAGAGCAACATCACCAAATTTTTCATTTAAGAAGGATTTAAGAATTTGAGCTTGTTTTTTAACGGAATCTACAGATAACATTATCAGTTCCTTATCAAATAGGGAGTTATTACCAGGGTCTGCGTTAAGGCTTCCCTTTCTGATTCAGAATGAAAGTTAACTAAATAATACTCTTTAATAATAAAACTATTTACCATTCCCTATGCTAGGGTGCAGACGGATAGGTTAGTTTAAAACCGGTGGAGAGTATCGCAAACAAGTACAACTAGGTCAACTGAATAAATCTAAAATACTTCACAAACGACCAGCCCCCATAATTTGTTGATATATTCTCGCTGCTTCATTGGGATCGGTAACCCCCTCTAGCGAGTATTTTGGTGTAGCGGGTTCTATTCCAGCTGGATCTATGCCATATAATTTGGGAGCTAGTTTTGAAGCTAACCATTTCCGTGTATCAATTCTCAATCTGGAGCGAGCAATAAATTCACTATTACAAATTTCCTTCCCTTTTTCGTTGATATCTGTGTCTTGGCTAACATCATCAGCAATATCAATAATCTCATCAACCAACGTTTCCACTTGAAGTGCTTTCGCTTGCGCGTATTGGGAGCGAAATTGTGGATATTTTAAACACCAACGACGTATTGTCGATTTTTCCGGCATGTCATCATACAAATCACATAATCTTTGTAATCCAACGCTATGAGTTGCTATTCGTTCGCATATAAGATCCGCTAGTGCTTCTGTAT
>JAKFUY010000007.1 GCA_021732495.1 Legionellales bacterium
ATGCAGCAACTCAATTATCCGAGAGAACACAAGAACTAGAGCTAGCAGAAAAAACCAAAGCGATAGATAGTCTTGAAACGTTTATTCAGATGACTAAACCAGCAAATGAAGGTGCTACAAAAGGAGTGGGATTTTTTGATTCTTCTGCTCATAAATCAACTGAAAGCCAAGCTTTTATAGATATCGCAAAAAAATTAAAAGAATGGCTAAGTGGTGATGAAACGGTGAGATTTACTCAAGACGAAAAAGAATTGTTGAGTAGGCCTGACAATAAAATCGGACAGATACTTAGACAGCATAAAATTAATATCGAATCGCTTCCTATGGCTCCATCTCTGTTACCGTAGGTAAAGAATTGCTGCCAGAACTTTTATCAGGGTAGGATGGTTTAGCAAAGCTGATTGAAAGCGTTTTAAACCAAGTATTAGAGGCTCAAGTGAGTGATTCTTTGGATGCAGAGCGTTATGAGCGCTCAGAAGAGCGCCAGAGTTACCGGAATGGTTATCGGGCCCGCCAACTCTATACACGAATTGGGCCGGTTACATTACAAGTACCTCAGACACGAGATGGGTCTTTTTTAACCGAAATATTTAAACGCTATCAGCGTAGCGAACAAGCATTCGTGCTGGCATTGATGGAAATGGTGGTCAATGGTGTATATACGCGAAAAGTCACAAATATTACAGAAGAGCTTTTCGGTGTTCGTTTTTCTAAATCAACTGTTAGTCAATTATGTGCGGGCCTCGACCCATTATTATGGTTGATGCTACCTTTATTAAAAGTCGTTAAGGCGATCGACTAGTTTCAAGGGCTGTCCTTATCATCTCAGGCATAAGAGAAGATGGGCACCGGGAGATTTTAGGTCTTAGAATTGGCGATACAGAGAGTTATGCAACCTGCATGCGGGTCTTACCGCCAGGAAACATTTCCAAGGTGCTACTTGGCAGAGGTGCCAAATTCATTTGATGCGGAATATTTTAGGCTCTTGCTCAACTCGACACCGCAAGGACGTTGCAGAAGAAGTAAAACCAGTTTTTACAAGTGCCAGATATAACCGACGCCAGGCGCCGTTTAAATGCGTTTATAGAGCAGTTTGAAAAGTTAGCACCAAAGGCTGTGGCCTGTCTTGAGGAGGCTTTTGAAGATGTAATGGCGGTGATGACATTGCCGGATAAATATCGTAAGCGCCTCAGATTACACAGCTAATTCGATAGGGCGGATAAATGGGAATTTACAGCAAAAATTGGACTTGACCTTCTATAATAAATAGGTGAGAAGTGCTAGCTTAAAGTAGACTGGCAGACTTATGATATACTTTTAGGGATTTTTATATGCCTATTGAAATAGATATTCATGAGGTTTTTATACCTGGTCGTGACAATGCCCCCGAGACCTATTTGAGGTTAAGATTGGTATATCAAAATAAAAAAGCGCTTGAGACCTTGCCGTATGTTTTGATCTTGCCCGGTGGACCAGGTGGATAGAGCATCGTTTCTTCTGTAAAATCTGTTTTACTTCATGAGTATTTGACGATTGTGATTAAAAAATTAACCATGATTGGTTAATTCGTGTTTCAGTTTAAATTAATCCTTCTCAAAATCAATAAAAATCTGATTTTAGTTTAAAAATCGCTCATTCCTGCATTTTTTTGATAAAGCGATACTACTGCTTTATCAAAAAAAGCAGGCTCAATCCTTCTTCACAAATAATTTCCGCAATTTCTAAAAATTTGGTATCATTAACATTCAAAGCCATCTGTTTTTCCTCTCATGTCTGTCGCTAAACACACATGAAGTTTAACGGATGGCTTTCTTTTTTTCTAGACCTTCC
Source organism: Legionellales bacterium (assembly GCA_021732495.1). Classification (GTDB taxonomy): domain Bacteria; phylum Pseudomonadota; class Gammaproteobacteria; order Legionellales; family Legionellaceae; genus UBA2653. Next base: position 1,831 of record JAKFUY010000007.1, read on the forward strand.
TGAATTTACAGAAACTTTGGGACACTAACCCAGGTTGTGCGAATCATTCTCATTACTTGGATTATGATCGGTTATATGAAGTCGCTAACTTGCTCTATTACGATCCACGCGGATGTGGATTGAGTGATGAAGGGGATATTTTAACCTATAATATGGAAAACTATCTTGATGACCTCCATGTCATCAACACGTCGTTACAGTTAGACGATGTTATTTTATTGGGTAAACCCTATGGGGCCATGTGCGCACTAGGTTATACCTTGCGCTATCCCCAAGACGTTAGCAAATTAATTCTAGCAGCTGGGGGTGACGAGCTACAATTTTATGGAGATTGCCAGATCAAACCTTCGTTTAAGGGGAACGCCAGAGCAAAAAAATTCCGTGTTCTATGGGATGGATGTATAAAAAATAATGAACATATGTCTGAATATACGCGGGTTATGGCATCAATGTACTCATGGAAAATAAGACATCATCAAGTTGTAGAGCGTATTGCGCCAAGGCACCGCTTTTGTTATGAAGCGCTCAATGAGGGATTTAGAAACCATTTTTGGAAGTTTGATTATACACATCAGCTATGTAACATTCATTGTCCAACGTTGATTTTAGCCGGTGAAGAAGATTGGATTTGCGATCCCAAATACTCAAAAAAAATGGCTGGTTTAATTCCCAATAGTTGTTTACAAGTATTTAAAAATGCAGATCATGCGCTGGAATCTGATGTCCCTGATTTGTTTTTTAACGCAATTACCACATTTATTTCATTGCTGTAAGGGTATTATCTAAGGTTTCATCTGGACTGGTGGTCCATTGAATTTCAAGACGTCGGTTCATCGCACTGCCTCGGATGGTTGCATGATCAGCAATGGGATATCGGTCGCCAAAGCCTGCAGAGCGTAATTTTTTAGATGAGATATTGTGCGACCACATAAAAGTGAGCATCGCTTCAGCGCGTGCTTGGGTGAGCTCATTGCGCATCTGTCGTTCACCTACATTATCGGAAAATGCAGAAATGTAGACGGTGGTTCCTGGGTATAATTTGATAAGTTCGACAATATAGTCTAGGCCATCAAAACACAGATCGTTAAGCCTATCTGAATTAAATAAAAAATATTGATCAGTTGGCACAATGAGAGTGATGGTATCTCGATATTGTATAAATTGAATATTATATTGATTTAACCTTCTCATCAGGTATTGCTTGTCTGGACCTGGGAAATGAATAAAACGATTGTTCTGCATACCAAGCGATGAAGACAAAGCGGTTTTATTCATACCAGCTTGGTGGGGCTTTACTGCATTTGTAAATTCTTTTGAGAGATCGGTCTCATCAAACTTACTATGGCGGGGGCTGCAACTAGCTAAGCCGAGGAGAGTGATCGCTATAATTAATTTTTGTAATACAAGCATGTAATATGCCAGATGGTAGATGCAAAGATTTATTATTAAGGATAAACCAACAATGTTCAATATTAAAATTGTAAATGTTGTTGCAGATAGATATTTAAGCGGGTACTTTGTCCTTGTGCAATTTCCAAAACATACTTTGCCTTAAGATGAGAAGGGGGGGCATAGGTTGGGCAATTTTGAGTATATTGTGGGCAAGCGGGGGTATCTTTAGAAATATACAACACCGTTTTGTTGGTATCTAACCAAATGATATCCAGCGGTATTAAGGTGTTTTTCATCCAGAATGCCCAATTTGAGGATTTTGGAAAGATAAATAACATTCCTTGATGTGCCGCAAGGTGTTTGCGAAACATTAAACCTTTTTGGATAGCTGCAGAATCCTGAGCGACTTCACAATCAATGATATGTTTTGTGTCTATTTGCACGGCAATGTTTTCAGCGTAGGCGTAATTGAAGATTGCGAAAGCGAAGATTATCCATCGAGTTTTCATTAAAGTTTTGTCTGTTCGAGAGGCATTTCGATATGAATACCTTTTATTTTTTCGCTATGAATGTATTTTTTTAGATAAACCGCCAAGGGTTCATCGACCACGCGGTGGTTAAGCATGGATGCATTTCTAAAATAGAGTTGTTTGTTTTTATATAAAGCAAAACCCAGATGCGATATATCAAGGTTGGTTCCAATCAATTTTTCCGTATCACTGTTGGGGGTGACAATTTCAATAATGGCGCCATGAGGAATTTGGGAGAATATGGCCAGTTTTGGATCCTCATTTTTATCATAAAGGCTTGAAATGGGTATGTATTTTATCTTAGAGACATATTGGCCTTGCAATTGCGCTTGTTGGTGCAAAGCGCGGGTTTTTTCGGTTATCAGTTTTGAGTTGTGAGCAATCAAATAAACACGCTTGGACGATATTTGTTGGTACCATTGATTCTTTTTAATAGTAATGGTGTTTTCAATAGCGAGGCTGCGGTGGTTAGATGTGATGTTTAAAGTGATGTCCTTAATAAAGCCTTGTTTTTGGTTGCTATCATTCCAATCAATATTGGTAAAATGATTGCGATGCACAAAATCAACCACATTATCATGATAGCGGATGCGTTTGATATTTTGTTTAAATTGCGACAAATTTTCTGAAAAGGCTAATGCAAGAGACATATCTACGAATGTTTCGCAATCAAATCCATCGGTGCGGTAAATAGGCCTTTGATCGAAATCGCCTTGAGGGCCTTCTCCCAAGCAATATAGTTTATAGGGTCGGTTCAACCAGTGTTTTGAAATCCATTCAATTTTATCACCGATGGGCATCGGTTTTTGATGGGCAAGTTCCTGAAAGATGGCAGAAATTTCTGTATCATATTGTTTTTGGGGAGTGTTGTTGCTTGTAAAAGCATGGCATAATGAGTTCAAGCTCAGTTGTAAAAGCAGGCAACTGCTCCATATCATTAATCGTTTTGACATTGTATTTAACTAGGATGAAATCATGCTTAATATTATCTGGTTATCAATGATATTTCTAGCCATGATATGCGGAATTGCTACAAATCGTCTTGATGAGGTGGTTTTAGCGGTGACAGATTCTGCAAAAAATGCTTTCAATTTGGCATTAGGCTTAACTGCGATGCTTTCTTTATGGTTGGGCATTATGAGAGTGGCCTCAGACTCAGGACTCATTGGAAAAATGTCAGTCTGGATGCGACCAGTGATTCGCAGAGTGTTTCCTGATGTGCCGGTCGATCACCCGGCAATGGGTTCGATGGTTATGAGTATTAGTGCCAATTTGTTTGGCTTGGGGAATGCGGCAACACCTTTTGGCTTGCAAGCGATGAAGGAGCTGCAAACACTTAATACCCGCGTACATGCTGCCAGTGATAGTATGTGTATGTTTGTGGTACTAAACGCATCGAGTTTACAGTTGATTCCAACGACTGCAATTGCCTATTTAGCGATGAATGGTAGCCACCACCCCAGCAATATTATTGTCAGCAGTATCATTTGTAGTTCAATGGCGACGATTACCGCTTTTGTAGCGGCGCGACAGTTTGCTAAATTATCGATGTATCGTATAAAAGACACAGAGAATTTATGATGAGTATCGTGGACCAACTGTCTAATATTATTTTTCTAATGTTTGTTGTGGGCATTCCTTTTTATGCCGCCTTCAAACGTATCAATGTCTTTGATAGTTTCGTTGATGGCGCGAAAGATGGCTTCCAGACGGCGGTAAATTTAATCCCTTATTTGATTGCGATGTTGGTAGCTATTGGCATGTTACGTGCATCAGGTTTTTTTGAATTATTAGGACAGGTATTAAAGCCTTTATTAACCCGCTTAAACATACCAATGGAAATCATTCCATTGGTATTAATTCGGCCATTTTCGGGGAGTGCCTCCAATGGTATCTTAGTTGATATTATTCAACAATTTGGCGGCGATTCTTGGGTGTCAAAGATGGCTGCTACCATTATGGGTTCTACAGAAACCACTTTTTATGTTGTGGCGATATATTTTGGAACCATCAATATTCGCCATACCCGTTATGCAGTTCCTGTCGGGCTGATTGCAGACTTTGTCGGCATGACCACAGCGATTATTGTGGCGCATCTATTGTTTTTAACTTAGTACTTTTTGTCCAGGACTTTGAGCGGTTGCTAATTGACTATCCTCAAATAGTTTTAATTGAGCAAACAGTTCTTTAGCATTTTTAAAGAATACAAAAGACTCATGCGCAGGAATTGGCAGTGCTTGTGGAAGTGATACGGTCGCAGGATTTCTTGGGATATGGTGTACATGAAGTTCATAATGACAATGGGGGCCGGTTGCCAGACCACTTTGTCCTACAAAGCCAATGACTTGACCACGCTGCACGGTAGAGCCGGTTCGCAAGCCTTTTTGAAATTTCAGCATATGGGCATAAACAGTAGCATATTGTTGGTCGTGGGTTATTTTAACCATATTACCATAGCCATTTTGGCGTCCCATAAATGAAACTTTGCCATTACCAATGGAGTAGATTGGCGTGCCTATGGGGGCGGCCAAATCAATGCCTTTATGGGGGCGCGTATAATGGAGAATGGGGTGCTTTCGAGCAGAGCCGAAATTAGAACTAATATGGCTAAAACGAACTGGATATCGGTTAAAAGCCTTATTTAAGCTTGTGCCATTGGGTCGATAATAAGTAATAGTCCCATTTTTTGATTCATGACGGAGCGCTTCATAAGTGGTCCCATCGACATGCCTGTAAGATACGGCAAGAATATCACCCACTTTAACCCGTTGATCATTGATATAAAACGATTGATAAGAAATGTTTAAGCGATCACCAGGGCGAATTTCGCGCGACAGCTGTACTTGCCAAAAAAAGATACGATTCATTTGGTCGATTAACTTAACAGGAATATTAGCTGTTTTGGCCGTTTGATATAATGAACCTCTCACTGGTGTTGAAATATACTCGCGACGCTCGGTCATGCTTTTGGTTTGAATGGCTGTTTTAAATCCCTGTTTATCTTGTAATACAATGATAAATTGGAGCTCATCGATGGGTAAAATCATTTGAGTAAGGGCGTTTTTCTGAATTTGAAAACGAATCTCTTGGTTGGGGGCAATGTGTCCAAAAAGCTTGGCATGGGGATTGTGAGCCAGTATTTTGTATAAGGTACTTTGTGGAAGACCTGCTCGCGAAAATATTTTGCCCAAAGTATCACCAGCGCGTGGCCGCAGAGTAACCCAGCCATCTGCAGACTCTTCTGAGCTTTCAGAGCTGAGAGTCTCAAGTTCGGGGAGGCTGATTTCTTGTTTTTCATAGTTTGAATGGCGGTGTTTTAATTTTAAAATAGAAATAACAGTTACAGCGATAAGTAGAGCGATAACGATGCGAAAATGCAATTTATTGGAAAGTATTTTTTTTATAAAAATCATGCTTCGCCTTAGATAATATAGTATGATTAAACTAAAATTTTGTGCATTGGTTTGGGGTAAGATAACCTTTGGATAAGAGTAGGTCAATTGTTTACAGAAGGTATTTATGATGTCAGGCACTACAGAGCTTAAAGATTGTACAGATTTGTGGCGAGGAATTTCAGAAATCATTGGTAAAGATGAGTTAATGCAAAAAATTTCTCAAAATAAAGTATTGCGCGTAAAAGCAGGCTTTGATCCCACTGCCGCTGATATTCATTTTGGTCATACGGTGCTGTTGCGTAAATTGCGTCAATTTCAGGAATTAGGGCATGAGGTCTATTTTGTTGTTGGTGATTTCACTGCCAGAATTGGTGATCCCAGTGGAAAAAATGCAGCTCGCCCGACCTTAGATGAACAAGATATATTAAAGAATGCGTTAACCTATAAAGAGCAAGCACTCAAAGTACTGATGCCGCACAAAACCCATTTTGTTTATAATAGCGAATGGTTTGGTAAAATGAGTGCAGCCGATATGATTAAGCTGACACAAAGTTACACGGTGGCTCGAATTTTAGAACGTGACGATTTTCAAAAGCGTTACTCTCAAAACATGCCCATTTCTTTACATGAGTTTATTTATCCCTTATTACAAGGTCATGATTCTGTGATGCTCAAAGCCGATCTTGAGATTGGTGGTACAGATCAGAAATTTAACCTTCTTGTTGGGCGTGAATTACAAAAACAACATGGGCTCAGCCAGCAAGCTATTTTGACCATGCCATTATTGGTAGGCTTAGATGGTGAGAAAAAAATGTCTAAGTCTTTAAATAATTATATTGGCATTCAAGATGATCCGGTTGAGATGTTTGGTAAAATCATGTCAGTTTCTGATGATAATCTATGGTCCTACCTGGAACTGTTGAGTCATTTGAGTTTAGATGAAATTGAATCCATCAAAGTAAAAGTAAAAAGTGGTGCCAATCCTCGTGATGTCAAAATGCAGTTTGGTCATGAGATGGTTGCGCAATTTCACGATACTTTTGCGGCAGATGCGGCAAGACAAGCATTTATCGATCGATATCAACAAAAGAAAGCACCTGAATTACCCTTAGAAGATGTTCCTTTTCAAGAAAATTTGAAATTAGCCAATCTGCTAAAGTTATTAGATCTTACCAAAAGCAGCTCAGAGTCACTGCGCCTGTTGCAGCAAGGTGCAGTGAAAATCAATGGAGATAAAATATCATCTGTAGATTGGGTGGCAGAACGTAATAAAGCCTATCTGATCCAAGTGGGTAAGCATCGATTTAAAAACATACAATTAATTTAATCGATGCTTAGCTGTATGAATGAGAGCCGCTTCCCACTAAACGTCCACC
>JAKFUY010000022.1 GCA_021732495.1 Legionellales bacterium
CCACAGCTTGACCACACGTCCCGAAGGGCGCTGGCTGGTCCGAAGGACGCGTCCACATATCCACATGCTCAATAACAGGGTTTTTTTATTATTTTTTAAAGGGCTAAAGGCTCCTAAATATTTTTAAGATCGTGGTCTAGACAGCGGGGGTCATTTCAGGAGATGCTTATCAAGGAATCAATGATTTATTAAAATCTTCTAAGTTAGAAGATGTTTTCGAGAGGCATTTCTTAAGTTATTTGCCATTGGCTCCTAGGGCGCCTGCTGCTGGCACACATACTAAGCGAACCGGATCTAATAGCCCACCTCCAATAGACGGAGTTCCTGTAAATCCATCTTCCGAAGTTTTAGCTGCTGGCGGTGCGCCGTCTAAGCATCGAGGAGCTCGTAGCCAATCAGCTAATGTTCCAGCTTCGGATGCACAGCCTAAAGCTTCAGCTGCTGGCGGGGGGTCGCAAGCCGGATCTAATTGTCTATCTCAAAAGGCTCGTGAGATATCGGCTGAAGATGCCCAACTAATAGGTGCTTATTTGAAGGTCGACAGACCGCCTCTTCCGCAAGAAGGCGTTCTTTTACCAAAACAACAAGTATTTGTTAATCAATTTAGCACGAAAGATAAACTCACTGAAGGGAATATAGAAGTAATACTTCGTATGACGCGTCAGGAAGAGAGAAATCCGCTATTACGAGAGCGTCTATTGTTTGTGGCTGAGGTTGATGATGGTAGACATGAGTCTATTTTCATCAAATTTGTTGCACTTGACATGAGTGTGCAGTTTCTAATTACTATATCACAAGGTGATTTTTTAAAAAAAATAAGCCCATTAGGATTGAATCATTTATGCCGAAGTGATGTTAATTTAAATAAGTCACTCGCATGGTTGCTTCTAACCACATCAAGGGGTCGTGATTTACTGAGAGACACAGAAGGCTTGGCTGACAAAATTAATGCAGAAGTTTTAAACGGTGTATTAGGGAGATACGTGCTTGCATTAGCCACTGATTTACTGAGAGCCAAACCAAGCTTGGCTGCCAAAATAGATGCTGTGGTTTTAAATGATGTAAAATGCGGCAAGTCAGCCGCATACTGGCTCTGTGCCACTGAGAATGGTAGAGCTTTACTGACAGAAAATCATGGATTAGTAGACAAAATAACTCCTCAAGGTTTAAATGCATTATTGCCTAAAGAATTTGGGGATAGTGCAGGCCTATCCCCCCTATACTGGCTCTGTGAAAATAAGAATGGTAGGACTTTACTGTTAAAAAATTCTGGATTAGTAGACAAAATAACTTCTCAAGGTTTAAATGCAATATTGCCAAAGTCAGCCGAAGATAATAAGGGTAAGTCCGCCCTGTTCTTTCTCTGCGTTGACGGTATAGATATACTGAAAGCAAACCCTGAATTAGTAGGCAAAATAACTGCAGACGGATTAAACGAAAGATTGCCAATGTCAGCCGAACATTTAGCCGGCAAGTCGGGCACGTACTTTCTCTGTGGTAATCCTGCAGGAAGGGCTTTACTGAGAGAAAATACGGTCTTAGTAGACAAAATAACTTCTGACGCTTTAAACGCAATATTGCTAATGTCAGCTGGAGTTAATGCAGGCCTATCCGCCTTGTACTTTCTCTGCGTTGACGGTATAGATATACTGAAAGCAAATTCTAAATTAGTAGGCAAAATAACTTCTCAATGTTTAAATGCAATATTGCCACAGACAGCCGGAAATTTTGGACTCGACAACACAGTCGCGTATGTTCTTGCCAATACAGAAGAAGGTAAGTTGTTAATTGCAGGCAATATTGAATTAGCTAAAAAGATAAGTCGTTCTGATTTCGATAGAATATTTCGAGGTCCTGATGGAGATACAGTTGAAGATAGGCTTGAACGTTATATAAAGGACAATACACAAGTTGTTTTGGGCGATGCTAGCATGTTTGCCGTAACACCAACACCCGCATCACCTTCAACAAACCCACCAAGCAGTAGGCCTTAACATAAAATAAACTCTAAGAGCGTGTGATAAGCATCCATGCTCAAAAGTTGGATGCTTAGGGATTTCCGAAAGAACTGCGGTAATTCATTTTTATATGATTCTGTAGATCATGGCAATAGTGATGGTTTTTAAATTTGTATTGGAAAAAACACCCTAATAATAATGCCTTTCTCTGTTCGTGGGGTCTCTAAGGTAATTTGCGCATGATGGAGAGTGGCAATTTGTTTAACGATGGCTAGTCCAAGGCCACTGCCTTGATATTTGGGATCATGGGCTCGGTAAAATCGGTCAAATACCTTTTCTTGTTTGTCTTTAGGGATTCCTGGGCCTTGATCACGAACTTCTAGAACGATATTTTTCTCTATCGGGTAAATATTGACAAATATACTCGTGTTTTGGTAGGTATAGCGGATGGAGTTATCAATCAGATTGCGGATTAGAATTTCTAAGGCAATTTTGTTACCCCGTATGGTTGGTAATTTATCAGCCACATCCATTTCAATATCGATGTGTTTAAGAAGGGCATCAGGGGTGAGATGACTTAATGTTTCACGCACAAGAACGTCGAGATGAATGCGCTCCATTTTGGATAAAAATAAAGCCTCCGGCATGGTCTTGCTCATATTCATGAGCTGTTGGACTACATGACTACCTCTGTCAACATTATGGCTGATTTTTTCAAGTACCATTTTTATTTTTTCAATATCATCGTTTTCAATAGCAGTTTGAGCCAAGGTCTTAATAGTGGCTAGTGGTGTTCTCAGTTCATGAGCTGCATCTGCAGCAAATGCTTGTTCACGAGATAATCCTTCTTTTAATCGAGCCAAAAGTTGATTCATTTCTACAATCATGGGCTCAATTTCTTCTGGCGCATTTTTGATTTCCATTGGCGTTAAATGAAATGGATTGCGCGTTTTCAATTCTTGGGTTATTTGCTTTAATGGAATAAGACTTTTTGACACAATAAACCAGATTAATATGGCAGACACAGGGAATATAAGCAGCAAAATTAATAGGTCATCACGTGTAATTTGATTGACCAGCGCTTCACGGTAACTGAGCTTTTCGCCTAAAACAATGTGAATATTTAATTTGGGGTGTTTTGAGACAAAAAAACGCCAGCGTATTTGATTGAGATTTAGGTTATGAAATCCAGGTGATTTAATGATACTGGGTGGCAAAATAGGCCCATCGGGTGAGTAGACTATATGTTGACCCTGAGCATTTAAAATTTGAAAGTTAAAATTTTTGATATAGTTTTCTGAAGAGAAGTGGGGGAGATTAATATGTTTACAATGACAGTTTAATATCTTGTTGACTTCATTGAATCGTGATTGTGTATCTTTTATATCTTTTTCATCTAAATTTTCTATAGTCGATTCTAAGGTTAGCGCAGAAATCGTCATAATTGAGTCTAGGTGCTGCTGAATATCTTTTTGATCCAGGTAAAAATTGCTAATGATAATTAAAAAAACAGATAAAAAGCCAATGGCAAACCCGAGATAGACTAAAAGATATTTGCGGATAGAACGTATCATTTGTGTTCTTTTTCCAGAAGGTAACCAATTCCTCGAATGGTTCTTAAGGAGAGCAAATCTAATTTTTTGCGCAGATTATGTATATGGACCTCAATGGCATTGCTATCCACTTCTTCATTCCAGTTATAAAGACTGGCCATTAGGTGATCTCTTGAAAGCACTTTACCTGGATTTTCGAGCAGTTTTTCTAACAAAGAAAACTCTCGTCTGGGAAGATAAATTAACTTATCATCAAGGTATACTGTATGCGCTACCGGATCTAAACTTAAGTTTTTATAGTGAATTGCAGCCTCTGAGCGACCTGAAATACGACGGCACAGTGCCCGAATTCGAGCTACCAATTCATTGAGATCAAAGGGTTTGGTCATATAATCGTCAGCACCATGATTCAAGGCCTCAATACAATCTTCAGTGGTATCTTGAGCGGTCAGAATAATGACAGGAGTGTTGATATTGGCTTTACGGAGTGATTTAAGCATTTGAAGCCCTGAAATATTAGGTAGGCTAAGATCAAGAATGATTAAATCATACGCAGGTTCAAATGAAAAAAATCCCACAGGCTGGCCTTCATTTAGCCAATCTACTAAAAAATCTTTTTGTTTTAAACCTTGAACCAGTGCTTCCGCTAAATCTTGATCATCTTCTATGAGTAATAGACGCATGATTGATACTCTCAGGATGATTTGGTTTGTTTTGGAGAAGGCAATTGATGTCGAGTTAAAAAATAAGCTTGGCCTAAAATAAAGACGACAAGAAGTCCTGTGCCACCGAATAGTTTGAAGTTAACCCAGGTATTCGTATCATAGTTATAAGCAACGTAAATGTTCACAAAGCCCATACAAGTGAAAAATACGATCCAGGCATAGCTTAATTTTTTCCATAATTGTTGCGGTAATTCTACATTTTTTTCCATCAACTTTTGGAGTAAAGACTTTGAGGAAAATAAAGATGAAAACAACAATACGCCAGCTGTTAACCAATAGATTACGGTTGGTTTCCATTTAATAAACCAGGGATTGTGGAAAAATAAAGTAAGTCCTCCCAAACTGAGAATCAAAGCCATGCTAATTAATTGCAAGGTTTCAAAGCGCTGGAAGCGAATTCGAAATAAAATAACTTGTACAAGAGATGCAACCATAGCAACACCGGTTGCAACATAAATACCAAAAAATTTGAAACAAATAAAAAAAAGTAATATTGGAAAAAAATCAAATAATGTTTGCATGCTATTCATCATTTAGAATATTTACTTAAATTATAGCATGGATATTGGAAACATTATCTTATTGCCTATGATTTTTATTTTTTTTGAAAATGACACCGAGGATAATCAAACCAAGTCCGATAAGCGATAAGATAAATGGAAATCCTACTGATTTTGCAAACACATCAAAACCAAGATGTGTAACATATCCTACAAAGCCTATGGTTCCATAAATAAGAAATAAGGTTCTTGAGAAAACAACGCCACCTAGGATAAATATGATATTCATGAGTAAGAAGCCAAACCAAATGTACTCATTGCTAAAGTGTTCTGAGTAAATGGATAACCAAAATGCGCCGACACCAAAAAAATACAGCCAAAAAGCAAAGTCAATTTTTTTCTTATGATAGATATCGATAGTAATACCCAAAGACATCATCAACGCACCATATAGTTTTTCTGAGTAGCCATTATCGATAGTGAAAATAAATAGCACTAAACAGATAGGCATCAAAATAAATGGGCATCGATAGAAATAAAATAGCACGCCAGCCATCATAAGCGTTGCCAACTCCAATTCATGGCTATGGTAACTTTTGAGCATATAATAATTATTGTTATATTTTTGAGGTAATTCCCAATAACCAAGTGTTGAAAACAAACTATAGACTGCTATAGGCGTTATCAATATCACAAAGACAAAAACAAGACTTGCCGGGGTATCCATCTCTAGTTTATAAAAGATATGGGCAATTGCAAGGCCTGCTAACATATATAAGAAAATAATAGAAACAAACTGCCAATGATTAAACAAAGGAAGTGTCGCTTCTAAAAAAAAGAACATTGCACCAATGGCAATACATCCCCCAAAAAAATACAGTAGATTGATCAAGCGATTGTATGAAGCATTTTTGTAATCTTTTTTGCAATACTCAGATATTTTCAATAATTGTTCTTGGCTGAGGATTTTAAGTTTCACTGCTTTTTCTAATTGTGCTTGCGTAATGCGCATGATGCTGACCACGAATAGGATATGACTTTAATTATAGACTTAAAATGAATAATCGTTAATAGCTGAGTAACTTTTGCGATCAATTTTGCATTTTAACCATTAAAAAATGATTATTAATAAATAATACTCATAGAATAATAAATATATTTAATTTATATTGAATAATATTGATATATTATTATATAATATTTTTTTATTAGCGATTAAATAGGCAGGTTAAACATGAAAATTTCATATATTGAAAGACAACAACGAATACGTTTTACTAAGCTCTTTTTTTCTCAAGTATTTGAAGAGCAATTGGGTTTGGAAGAAGTACAAGCTCCTCTTCTCAGCCAATTTGGAGATGGCATTCAAGACAACCTCTCGGGTTATGAACAAGCTGTGAAAGTTAGTGTTAAAGCAATTCCTGATGCTGATTATGAAGTGGTTCATTCATTAGCAAAATGGAAGAGGAAAATTTTAGCCGATCATCATTTCGGAGTTGGTGACGGGATTTATGCGCATATGAAGGCCCTGCGCCCAGATGAGTCTTATTTAAGTGCTATTCATTCGGTTTGTGTCGATCAGTGGGATTGGGAAAAAATCATGCGACCCGAACAAAGAACCTTAGAGTTTTTAAAAAGCACTGTTGAAAAAATTTATGATTGTATTAAAAAAACAGAGATGGCAGTATGTGATAGTTATGCATTAAAGCCTTTTTTGCCATCTAAAATAGAATTTGTTCATACCGAACATTTATTACAAAAATATCCGCATTTAAGTCCAAAAGAGCGTGAGCGTGCTGTGACCCATCAGTATGGTGCGGTGTTTTTAATAGGGATTGGTCACAAGTTATCAGATGGTGCTATACATGATGTAAGAGCCCCCGATTATGATGACTGGAGCAGCGCTAACGAAGAAGGTTTGCATGGATTAAACGGTGATATTTTAGTATGGAACCCGGTGCTTGAAGATGCTTTTGAGATTTCATCGATGGGGATTCGTGTGGATGCAGAAAGTTTGCAAACGCAATTGCACTTGTCAGAGGTGACCCAACGTTCGCAGTTGGCTTGGCACCAAGCATTGTTAAGTGGGCGGTTCCCGCAAACCATTGGTGGTGGAATTGGGCAATCTCGACTGGTAATGTTGTTATTGCAGATGCAACATATTGGTCAAGTTCAATGTGGTGTATGGCCGAAAGAGGTGTTAGAAAAATCTGAAATGGCTTTATTGTAGCGCTATACAATACGTATATTTTGACAGGGATATTGAAGTGCTTGTTCAAGTTGAGATTTTATTGATGTTTGCTCAATTCTCACCTTTTATTAAATATTTTGTAGGATAAAGTTCATGGATTTATATTCTTTAGATAGTTTAGATAAAAATATTTTAAGTTCTTTAATGGACAATGCAAGGACTCCCTATGCTGAGCTTGCGCAACAATTTCAGGTGAGCCCAGGAACCATTCATATTCGAGTTGAAAAAATGAAGCAATCAGGCCTTATCACAGGCTCTTACCTGAAAGTCAATCCTTCAATATTGGGTTATGATGTCTGTTGCTTCATTGGAATCATTCTTAAAAGAGCCAAAGACTATCCTGATGTGATTCAAAAATTGAAGAATTTAGATGAAGTGGTTGAAGCCTATTTTACCACCGGACAATATAGTATTTTTATCAAGGTCATGTGTCGTTCTATTGAAGGATTGCAGCAGTTATTGATTCAAAAAATACAGACCATTGAAGAAATACAGTCTACTGAAACATTGATATCTTTACAAAACCCCATTATGCGTTCAATCCAACCTTGAGTAATGCGTAGAATAATGCCTGTTCAATAAGCGTTAATAGCTGATTAATTTTTATAGCGACTTTTATTTGTTCCTTATAAAAAACTGGTTTTTTTTTAATAAAGCGTAATGAAAAATAAATATTTTTTATTAATATTGACTACTTGGTGGGTATGTTTGTACTTTGTTACTTTAGGCAAAAATAAAATAAGGATGATTCAGGATGAACATTTCATATATTGAAAGACAACAACAGATTCGGTTTACTAAGTTTTATTTTTCTAAAGTATTTGAAGCGGAATTAGGGTTGGTTGAGGTTCAAGCACCTCTTCTCAGTCAATTTGGAGATGGAATTCAAGACGATCTGTCCGGTTTTGAGAAAGCGGTTAAAGTGAAGATCAAAGCAATTCCAGATTTCGATTATGAAGTGGTTCATTCATTAGCAAAATGGAAGCGAAAAATTTTAGCCGATCATCATTTTGGAGTTGGTGAAGGGATTTATGCGCATATGAAGGCCTTGCGCCCTGATGAGACATATTTGAGTGCTATTCACTCAGTTTGTGTCGACCAGTGGGATTGGGAACAAATCATGCGTCCCGAACAAAGAACCTTACAGTTTTTAAAAAGCACTGTCGAAAAAATTTATGATTGTATTAAAAAAACAGAGATAGCAGTCTGTAATAGCTATTCCTTAAAGTCTTTTTTACCCCCCCAAATTGAATTTATTCATACCGAACATTTGTTGCAACAATATCCGCATTTAAGTCCAAAAGAGCGTGAACGGGCTGTAGCCCAAAGATATGGCGCGGTTTTTTTAATAGGAATCGGTCACAAGTTATCAGATGGTGCTATACATGATGTAAGAGCCCCCGATTATGATGACTGGAGTACCGTTAACGAAGAAGGTTTACATGGATTAAACGGTGATATTTTAGTATGGAACCCGGTGCTTGAAGATGCTTTTGAGATTTCATCGATGGGTATACGT
>JAKFUY010000189.1 GCA_021732495.1 Legionellales bacterium
GCCGGCCCCTTCACCCCGCTAGGATATTTTTAGAGGATATTAATGTTAATAACGTCCCAGTTCGGTAACATGATTTATGATGCAACCAAAAGGTTGTTCGGTAACATTTATTTATGATGCAACAGGTCTGTAGCAGCAATTTAGAAATGTGACCTTTGGGCAAAGTAGAAGTCTCCCCTTCTGACCCATCGAAGCTAATCTTAAAAGGTTACTTCATGAAAATCATGAAATCTTTTTTTTAAGGAAACATTTGTGTATACCAAGGCTGCTATCCTCTATCAGGTTGGAATATATTAAAATTAAGGACAATAAAAAGCCTAATCAAGTTTGATAGAGGGCCATTTCGGATTTTTACTTCTTGTCCAACGAATGGTTTTCTTATTTTCTAGACCTTCCTGATTTTAATGAACTTTAGGACACTAACTAATTATTGTATACTTGAGTTAAATTTTAATCCGGCCATCCAGATGCATACCTATCCACTCATAGGAAAGGATCGAAGATTGCCAAAAATACCCTACAAGCACTAAAACTGATTCCCTTATGACTTCACACATTACACTAATTTCCGATCCAAAAGTGATTGCTATACCCATCCATGATATACAAGAGCCTCTTTTGGATATTCGCGAAAAAGGAGATATTCTGATAGGCCCATCTCCAGAAATTGACAACAATACGTCCTATACTTTGATGCGCTACACGGTCTATAAAAAACTCAAGGAAGCGCAGACCCGTTTGCCTAACAAGCTTCGTTTTTGCCTATATGAGGCCTATCGCCACCCTCAGTTACAAAAAGATTTATTTGCTATTCACTTACAGCAAACCAAAATACGACACCCAAACTGGCCCCATGAACAACAATTTACAGAGGCTACTAAATTATTTTCGCCAATGATTCTCTTAGATGGCAGCATCAATGTTGCACCGCATACCACCGGGGGCGCAATTGATGTCTATTTAATCGATACCGATGGCAATGCCATAGATATGGGGATACATCCCAAAGACTGGATGCAAGATGCTAATGGCTCATTGTCATTGATGGATTCGGAATTTATTTCAGTCGAAGCACAAAACAATCGAACTATCATGCATCGTGCACTGTCATCAGTGGGATTTGTCAACTACCCAACAGAATACTGGCATTGGTCCTATGGAGATCGCTATTGGGCTTATTGCAAACATCACGCTTATGCAATTTATGGGACTGTCAACGTCTGAGAGTTTGTTGCGTATGCTTAAATTAACGGCAAACTTTATCACAATCTGGTCAGTTAATAAGTTGTTCCGATGAAAACTTTAGGCTTCTTAAAAAATCCATCAGGATTTTAAAGCATGCACACCATTTTCAAAAATCCAACAACAAAATATAAAAAAGTTGTGAAAAATTTACCGTTAGTTATATTATAATACATAAAGGACAATTGTGCACCTTTATAAGAAATAAACAAATACAAATAAGAGCAACCAGACCACATCAACAAAGTGCCAATACCAGGCTGCTGCTTCAAATCCAAAATGCCTTTCTGGGGTAAAATGTCCTTTATATAAGCGAACCAGTATCACAATCAATACGGTCGTACCGATGGTAACATGCAAACCATGAAAGCCAGTTAGCATGAAAAAAGTAGTTCCATAAATACCAGAATTAAGGCTCAAATTTAATTCCGTATAGGCTTCATAATACTCTTTAGCCTGACAACACAGAAACAAAGCCGCCAACATAATGGTCAAACCTGTTCCCCAAAGCATCTGTTTACGCTTGTTCAGTTTTAATGCCCAGTGTGCCCACGTAATCGTAATGCTTGATGTGAGTAGTAAAATGGTATTGACCAGTGCAATTCCAGCAACGCCCATTGGTTTAAATGCACCCAAGAA
The DNA here is from genome assembly GCA_021732495.1 of Legionellales bacterium. GTDB lineage: Bacteria > Pseudomonadota > Gammaproteobacteria > Legionellales > Legionellaceae > UBA2653. The sequence continues at coordinate 1,882 of JAKFUY010000189.1, forward strand.
CTGACTATTATCCGGGTTTTTAAGCAACGGCCAAACAGCTGAAAAATGCGGCCACAGCGTCATATGAGTAATAGGATGGTAAGCTCCTCCTAAAAGTGGAACTGACCAGTATCGGGTATAAAATAAAGCGCCAAAAAAGCCACCAAAAAAGAAAACCTCGGAGAAAATAAACCAGGTCATTCCCCAACGAAAGGACTGATCCACTTGTAAGTCATAGCGTCCACGCTGGTTTTCATAAACCACCTGACCGAACCATCCAAAAAACATAAATACCAAAATGACAAACCCAATAGTCAGAACATAAGGACCATACCAGTCATGATGTAACCATGACGCTGCACCAATTAAAAAAAGAAAAAGACCAATGGTAGCCACAAGAGGCCAGTGACTTGGCTTTGGCACATAATATGTATAGTGATGACCACTCATTCTATTCTCTCCTTATTACCTACAGACGATCTGTGATATCAAACAATGTATATGATAATGTAATGGTATTTACATACTTTGGAATATCTTTATCCACATGAAACAATAATGGCATATACATCGCTTCATGACCATTTAAAGTTTGTTGTGCAAAACAAAAGCACTCCGTTTTTTTTAAATATTTTGCCGCAACTCCTGGAGTGATACTTGGAATGGCTTGTACTATCATTTTATGGTTCGTTTTATTTTCCGCATAAAAAGAGAGTTTATACATTTCCCCAGGATGTAATTCCACGAAATGAATCTTGGGGTAAAATTCCCAAGGAACAGAGCTATTATTTGTGGCAACAAATTCGACTCTCAAGATTCGATTGGCATCAACCTCAGCCGGGGTACTTTGCGCTTGACGCTCCAATTGCACCTTGCCGTTAATACCAAAGTTCTTGCATAAACTATTGTAAATGGGAATCAATGCAAACCCAAATCCAAACATTGCCACGGCCAATAGTATTAACTTTACCAATACATTGCGATTTGAGTATTGCATAAAAAATTAATGCACATGCGGTGGAGTAGTGAAAGAATGGTAAGGCGGGGGAGATGGCAATGTCCACTCCAAACCATGCGCTCCTTCCCAGACCTGAGAATCTACTTTTTCTCCCCCACGAATAGTTCTAATTACATTCCAAGCAAAAATCAATTGACTTAATCCAAAAATAAATCCACCAATTGAAATAATCATATTAAAATTGGTAAACTGAACCGCATAATCAGGAATACGTCTTGGCATGCCAGCAAGCCCAAGAAAGTGCATCGGCATAAACAAGACATTGACAGAAATAGTCGACAACCAAAAGTGTATTTTGCCCCAACGTTCGTTGTACATATGACCGGTCCATTTAGGCAGCCAATAATAGGTGCCGGCAAATAAAGCAAATACCACCCCAGGTACTAAAACGTAATGGAAATGAGCAACCACAAAATAAGTATCCTGATATTGATAATCAGCAGGAACCAAAGATAACATGAGCCCTGTAAAGCCTCCAAAAGTAAACATAAAGACAAAGGCTACAGCAAATAGCATCGGCGTCTCAAAAGTCATAGAACCCCGAAACATCGTACTAGTCCAGTTAAAAACTTTGATACCGGTCGGCACAGAAATTAACATGGTCGCGTACATAAAAAAAAGTTCCGCACCCAATGGAATGCCTGTGGTAAACATGTGATGCGCCCAGACAATAAAGGACAATAGGGCGATACATAAGGTCGCATACACCATAAAGTTATATCCAAAGAGTCTTTTATGGCTAAATGTCGGAATCACCTCTGAGATAACACCAAAGGCAGGCAATACCAATACATAAACTTCGGGATGACCAAAAAACCAGAATATATGTTGAAACAAGACTGGGTCTCCACCGCCTGCTGCATCAAAGAAACTGGTACCAAAGTGCCTATCAGCCAACATCATAGTAACCGCACCGGCCAAAACCGGCATAATGGCTATCAATAAAAAGGCCGTGACTAACCATGTCCAACAAAACATTGGCAACTTCATCATCGTCATACCAGGTGCGCGCATGTTTAAAATGGTAGCAACAATATTAATCGAACCCATAATCGAGGATATCCCCATCATATGAACTGAAAAAATGAGAAAGTCAGTACTGGGTGGCGCGTATTTGGTTGACAAGGGCGCATACATCGTCCATCCAAAATTAGGCCCCCCTCCTGCTTGTAGCGTGGTGGATAATAATAATATAAAAGCAAAGGGCAATAACCAGAAGCTCCAGTTATTGAGCCGAGGCAAGGCCATATCTGGCGCACCAATCATTAATGGGACTTGCCAGTTTGCCATCCCTGTAAATGCAGGCATAATGACACCAAATAACATCACCAGTCCGTGCAAGGTTGTCATCTGATTATAAAAATTAGGATCAATAAAGCGATGCCCGGGTTGGAACAACTCCGCACGCATCAATAAACCCATACCGCCAGCCAAAAAGAAATTAAATAGGGCGAGCAGTAAATACAGCGTACCTATATCTTTATGATTGGTGGTAAAAAGCCATCTTTTGGCTAAGCCGATGAAGCCTTTTCCTTGTTCTGGACCATGGTCATGATCAAGACTAGTTGTCATATCAGGATTCATTTCAAACCTCCTACATTTGTTTTCTCAACCACAGTGGGCTTTTTATTTGTTTCAACGCGCAACTTGGCAATATCTAAGGGCTGCACGATATCGTTGGTATTATTTTCCCAAGCATTGCGCACATAAGTGATGATTGCAGCAATCTCTTCGTTGGAAAACATATCGGCATAAGACTGCATGGCACTGCCAGGACTTCCGATCAAAAGCATATTAATATGTCGGTCAATAGGGTATCCCACCGCAATAGAGCTCCCTTTTAAAGCAGGATACATGGGTGGAATACCTTTTCCACTGACTTGATGACAAGCCGCACAGACCATATTATATTTTTCCTTACCCAACTTCATTAATTCATCGCGGGTCAAGGTTTTTTGGCCATTCATATTATTTTGCTGTTCTTTCCAAGCTTTTTCTTCGGCAAGTTGCTGACTAACCCATTGTTGGTACTCTTCCATTGGAACAGCTCTAACCACAATAGGCATATAGGCATGACCGACCCCACACAACTCGGTACATTGCCCATGATAAATACCAGGTTTTTGAATTAGAGCCCACGCTTCGTACATAAAACCAGGCATAGCGTCACGCTTAATGCCTAATTCAGGAACCCACCAGGAATGAATCACATCTCGTGATGTCACCAAAAACCGAATTTTTTTATCCACAGGAACTACAATTTCTTTATCGACGGTTAATAAATAATCGCTACCTTTGGGTTGTTTATTTTCAATTTGTGCGAACGGGGTGGCAAGATTACTATAGAAATGCAAACCTTCATCTAAGTAAAAGTACTCCCATTTCCACTGTGAGCCGACAACTTTAATTGTAATTTGCGATCTATCCACATTATCGAGCTTAATTAGTGTTCTTGTTGCTGGAAACGCAAGACCTAATAAAATTAAAAAAGGAATAATTGTCCAGACAATTTCCAGGCGAGTATTGTCATGGAATTTAGCAGCCTGATACCCTTTTGATTTTCGATGGTGAATCAATGAGTAAATCATAATTCCAAACACCACCAAACCAATGATGGCACACACCAACATACCTATCATATGCAGGTTATACATATCGCGACTGACTGGGGTCACGCCTTTAAACATATTCATTTGCCACGGATCTGCTTCGGCAAAAACAGCATTAACCCAAAAAAAACAAAACACTATCACGAATGCTTTGCTAGACGTCATTTTTCTAAGCATTGCTTTTCCTTTTTTAAAAAAAGTAGACTAACATATTTAATACAATTTGTCGTTCCAAAATAACATCCTTTGCGGATTTTTTAGGCTTTTAAATTATAAAAGCCGGCAACAGCACCAGCTTTTTTTAAAATCCTTTACGTCTCAAGGATTACCAATATGAATAATCCCCTCGAGACTTTGATTTTTGAACCATATATTTCACAGCAGCAACAATTTCGGAGTGCGTACACATTTTGCATCCGGCATTTTCTGGATGGCTCTTAGTTGTCATGGTGTTTTTTACTAAAACATCAAGGCCTGGTGTAATAAGTGGCTCCCAAGCTGCTTTATCACCTAATTTTGGTGCTGCAAATTTACCCTCATCATGGCAAACGCTACAGTTCTCTTTATAAATATCTTCTGGATTAGATGGAAAACTCTCCGCCCCTCCAGATCTTAACTCTACTTTTTGCGAACGGGTTAAAGACTCATTCAATATGTAATCCACAGCTGAAACGATATCGTCATCTTTACAGGTCAGGCAAGCACCTTTAATCGGCATACTATTATAGCCATTGATGACATGACGATAAAGAGCAGTTAAACCATTGGCTTGTAGGCGTCGATACCAATTGGAGGCATCACCAAGAAGAGGGGCAGACATCTCACCTTTTTGGTGACAGATAGAACACACATTCACATAAACCTGCTTACCCTTCTTTAATGGTGCTTGACCTGCAAGATCAGGCAAACTAAAAGGATCTTCAGAAACAACGGTCTTTAAATACTTTGACATGGCAACCCTGTCTTCTAGGGTCATATATCTTAAACTATTATGATTGACATCGGCCATTGGGCCTGCAACTGGTCCTGCTTGATTTAAAAGCTTACCTGATACAAACACTTCAGCAATTTCATAACGACTATGGCCTTGCAAACCAAATTTTGTAATATTGGGAGCCCAATACCCATCTACAAAACCTCCGGTCAAATAAAAGCGTTGTTTGGGTGCACCTAAAATATTTAATGGTGAATGACACATACTGCAATGCCCTAGACCATCAACTAAATACTTTCCACGATTCCACTCTGTATCATGCGTAGGATCATAGGTATATTTCTCATTTGGATAGAAAAACAATAACTTCCAACCCCATAGTGAAAAGCGAGCGCCTGGCAAATTAAATGGAAATGGCAATTTACGATTTTGATGATGGATAGGTGGAATGCTCACGAAATAAGCATACAGATCTTTGACATCAGCATCAGTCATATTGGAAAAATACACGTATGGGAACACAGGAAAATAATTAGAACCATCAGGGTGTCGACCATCTTTCATCGCACGAACAAAGTCTGCTTCAGTCCAAGAACCTATTCCAGTTTCTTTATCTGGCGTAATGTTCGGACTATAAAAAGTACCAAAAGGTGTTTTTATAGCCAATCCGCCTGCAAACTGCCCTACTTTTAATTTCACATTGGTGTGACAGGCAATACAATCACCCGATTTGGCTAAATATTCGCCTCTAGCAACTTGTTCAGCTTGGCTGGGATTCTTAGGAGTAACCACTGGGTATGCGGGATAGTATCCATCTAATAGCGGCTCAAGAATTGGAGACTTTGCAGGCTCTAAAAGCGATTGCGCTTGTAAGGACGAAGAATTGATCAGAGTATTTTGGGGCTTAGCAAAAGCTTGACTGCTCATCAAACCAGAAATAATACAATATACAAACCCAAGCATTTTTATTTTGGAGTTCACATGCTCCCCCTATCGCTAAAAAAATTTAGAATTATCACTATCAACATTATAACTCTGCGTATAGAAGTTGCAATCGATAATTACAGCAACTTTTTCTATACCATGATGCTATTGATGTTACATCATGATTTTGGATTGCCCGATTGTTTCAATTGAAAACAGGTTAAATGGCAAAATTTAAGCATATCGTTGGTAGTTGTTAAAATAACAACTACCAACTGATTTAACCTTAGATAGTGTAATTTAAACCAAAGTAAAGCCCTTGAAGTTCAAAACTTGATGGGGTTCCTGGCGTATTAGCTGTTCCATTAGAATAGGGTAGGACATTGATGTAATTAACCCACAACCAACCTATATCTGCGGTTAAAACACCTGAATAAACCGGCCTGTCATAATTCAAACCTAGTTTTGCATCAATCGCTGGAATCACACGAGACAACGAGGTATTTAGCCCAATAACACCATCACCAACATAGTTAGATTTCGTAGTTCCTGCAAGCATTGAAACCGCACCTTTTGCATATCCTCCTAAACCACATGGCGAAGCATATTTAAAATCAACACCAATACGTGGACCAAAACCATTAAAACTGGCGGCAGCATTCAGCACTGTATTGCCAGGAACAGAATACGGCGTAGTGCTTAAAGTTGTTTTTTGTAAAACGGTCCATGAAACTTGATTTGCAACACGCGAATACTGTGCCCCAGCATGAAACCGAAGGTTTCTTTTGGTGCCATATTCAAATACTTGACCTAATTCTATATTGACCTGATTCCACTGTGGCGCATTGGTTGCTTCACTTGTACTCAGAGCATTCGTGATTGTAGTTCCAGAAGGATATGTCCAGCTCTCTGTACCTGCACGATTAGATGCACTATTTGTGTTATGGAAACGATACCAATTTAATGCAAGATCATTGCCAGTTTCGAAACTATAAGCGCCATTTAATTGAAATCCCCAGCCCCAATGATTGCTGACACCGTAGTTAAGGGTATTGTTGTTTGCATACATGGCATAGGGAATT
>JAKFUY010000061.1 GCA_021732495.1 Legionellales bacterium
GACCACTTTTTATTCTTTGCCATGTTAACCTCCAAAGTAGAGGCTATTATCTCCTAAATTTTTAAATTTTTGTGGTCTAAATTGTTGGGGTCATTATAAAAGGCTATCCAACTTTAGTTTAAAATTTGGCTTAGGAAAGGGAATACGATTTTCAACCAAAAAATTACACATATCAATTAAAGTCTGAGTGTCATCTGGTAATCTATCCGAACTAGGAAAACGTTTTCGAAATTCAACTTGAATCGCTGGGATATTTTCCTCCCCTGCATAAAAAAGTTTATTGATGCCAATTCCAGCCAATTTAATTAACTTTTCTCGATCATCTTTAGAACATTTCTTCTGCAATCCAATTAAAAATGCTTCAATTAACAGAAAAGGTGCCTCAGGTGCATCCAAAACATTTTTGAAATCATCATCAGTAAAATCATCTTTGCTTGGCGGGCTTGAAAAATACTCTTTCAATTCTTGAGAAATTTTTTCTGGGTTTGCTGCTAAGCGATCAATCACCAATTGTCTATTTTCATGCGGTTTTAAATCTATCGTTAGGGCTTTAAAATCAATTTTATCAAATTCTTGTTTAAGCCAGCCTATCTTTTCTATGGTATTTTGGGTTTCTCCAAATCTTTTATTAAACTCTGTTTTCAATTCCGGTGGTAAAATTTCGATTAAATAGTCATCAACTTTATCTGGTACTTTTCTATCACTTAAATTTGAAGCCATTTTATATACCCCAAAATTTAGACTTAATTTAATTATAGCCCATTAAAATTTTTTATATTTGGGTCAAACCAACTGTTCACATAATTGATTAGACCGATGCTTTAGAAGCGACAAATGAAGGGCTTGCCTCGGCTGCTGCTACTGCTACGTCATGAAACATGCCCAATGATTCAAGACTAGAAGGTTTTTTTCCTTGGCGACTTAACAATATTCAGGAAAACCAAACAAATACTTTGCATCTAATGGACTAAGTAAGTGTTTTCTTGCTATATTTTTTTTTACTTCTTCGATAAAACCACTGATGGTTTTATCTCCTGAAAGCTATTTAATTTCAAGACTAAGCGCGCATGTTTTTAATAAAGCCAAAGCACTCTCAAGGAATATGTTAATTCTACATAAACAAATGCGTTTGTAGTTTAAAGGACTTAAGCAGTTTCTTGAATAAAGAAAAGAAGTTTGTGCGCCCTAAAATCAGGGTTTTGTTTAAAAGGTGAGGACATGTGAGGTTATATTGATAAATTTTTCGTAAAAAACTGAAAAAAAACGTTGTCGATGGTTAAAAACTGCTATATATCATCGCAAGACCAAGCTATAGAATTTTTTGACGATCAAATTAGGTCGTTAATTCATATAAAATGAAGATGATGTCCATATCATCTAGGGTATAATTAAGATAATTATGGGGTTGCAGCACCTGGGCTTAATAGCAGATCCGGCTTATCTGAGCTTTGTACAGAAAATATACTTGGGGATCTTAATATCATGCTTAAGTATTGACAATACCCATTTGATGCAACCAATTCCTTTTGAAAAGAATCAAGTAAACCTTTTATTACGCCATTTTGACTAGCTTCAATCGACGCTTGCGATGCAAGACTGTCATAAATATGACTCCCAAAATTTGTAAGCATAGGTATGATGTTACTAAAACCACTCTCCTTAATGCTTAGCATCATATGTGCAGATAAAATACACTCTCTGCTTGTAGCAGGTTTTGCCCTTGCTAACAGATAACATTGAAACCAATACAGAAAACTCTTCTGAACGTATTCAATAGGGAGATTCTCCAGCGGTCCACTATATTTTGTAGGCAGATTTTTCAACTTAGGATGATCTGGTCCCCAAAAAAAACTAACTGTTTTTCCAGAAAATCGTTCTGGTGTAACGTAGGCACCCCATGTTGTAAAACCAGTATTCTCTAAGCGAACTTGTGGACGAACGCCAACATTTCCATTGCCTAAAATATAAGAAGGATTAATAAGAGAGGTGCTAAATGTAAATGCGATACGATCTTCTAATTTCTTTGCTAATATAGCATTAATGACTGATTCAGCAAGACATATAGGCATTTTGTCTGCCTTTAAAAAAAAGTCACTAGCGGGTTTTGCTGGTGGAATAATAACCATCATTTTTTGTTTACCAGTTTCTTTTTCTTTATTTTTCAGATAATAAGGCGTTTGAAGAGGTTTTAATTTTCCTGATGCACAGCTTTGTAAAATCAGGTGATTAATATGTCTATTAACATCAGCTTCCAATAATTCTGTGGTTAGGGTAGTTAATTTTTTACTTGAATATGCAACCGATCCAATAAAAATATCTGAAGTTCCACCATGCCCATCTATAACTAGAGTTGCCGGATTCTTAAGTTTGCTGATATACAACTGAACGAGTTCTTTAGAACATGAAATATAAGGTACAGGTTTTTTTCTAATCAAGACATCCAATGTACCCCAAGCAATTTCTGCCTGTTCTAGCTGAATTGAATCGGGAATACGAAGATGGCTTATATTGATTGCTTTTAAATGTTCAATATTAGAATAATCAATCTGATTGGCTTCACATATGACCCGAATGATTCGAAGACCATGTGCAACATCATCAGTGGTTAGAATCAGACGATTGGTATTTTCGTTAAATTTATTATCGATACCAAAATGTTTAAGTTCACTATCCATTTGATGCTGCAAAACCAGGCCTTTCAGTGTGCTAGAAACATTTGGAATCTTTAAGAGGTTTTCGCATTCTTTATCATGTTTTTGAACAATTTTCAGCATATCTTGGGGCGATAATTTGCCCATAATTGTGACAGGTAAAGGCATAACATCCACTTGTTCCGCTGACGCTTCTTGGAATTCTATTAACTGTTGAGCAAATTGTTGAAGCAAAGAATCATAGACATTATTTCTTTGTACCAAATCATACATTCTCATGGCTTTTTCATTGATTTTCCAAAAATGTTCAAAAAACCAATGTGGGCTCACAGGTATAACTTCTTTAAAATGTTTACTACTTGAAACTTGATGTATTTCTTCCAAACGAGGATTAATTTTAAATACAACCTTTCTAGGTTGGGGAGCCAATACATCTGCAAAAGGTGAAGATGGTCGTTGCCCCTTTCTAGAAGAATTGCAAGCTGCTAATTCCGCAGGTATTCCAAATAAGAAATGAGTAATAGGATGGATAGTAAAATAAGGCTCAAAACTGTACTTTTCAATCAAAAATCCCTCCAAAAGCTGAAGATTATAAATTAATTTTTTAATGGCTTCATTATACTGTTGAGCTTCCATGGCATGAAGTAATGAGAAGTTATCACGTAACGGTCTTGGAAAATCAGTTAATTTATGAAAGGGTAATGTATTTACATATTCTATAAACACACTCCTGAAATGTGGTGCAATGTAAAGATGACTAGCCCTTGTTAATTTAAGCGCCTTCCTCTCCTTTGTTAAATTAAATAAAAAAAGATTGTCATCCCAAACAACATAAAGTGCATAGGGGTTGAGATTTATATCTGATCCGATACGTTCTGACATGAGTTTAGTTAGAAAACCTATAGCGTCATCACCAAAAGGAAAATGACTCAAATCAAAACGGTAGATAAATAATTTATCTTTTGTTCTATCCATTAATTTCAACTTTTCTTTTAATTGTGGAGGCTCTGAAGAATTGAAAGATAAATCTAGAATACAGTCTAAAACATTAAACATTATTTTTTCTCATTGACTTAAATAAATGCATTTTAACAGTGTTTTTGATTAAATAAAAGACTTTCTGATTTTTTTGCTTTATTGTTGTTAAAATTTAAGCGATGCATTCGAATAATTAATCTTAAAGTTTGAGAACGGGTTGGAAAATGAAAACTGCGGTGATCCTTATTACGCGTTGAGTGGCGAATTCTAGTAATGCTTACATGCGCTTAACGGGCAACCAGGATGTGCAATAGAATGTCTTGGTGAACATACGGGCGCATATAAAGATATCCGATGCAGAATAAGTAAGCTGAACTGATGATAAGAAGCCTCGGTTTGATGGCAAGTTGATAGATCTTTTTATAGATAAGAAAATAGGTGGCACCACAAAAGATTCCGGCTGTGACATAAAATGAAAATGTACCGATGCGTATGCAAACAATGGGATTAAAATAAAATACAGTTTATCCATGGCAAGCAGTTTATAGTACGCCATCCAAATATAAACAAAACTTGCTCATTTATGAGTGATAGTTGTGTTATAAATATTAATAAGCTTCCTACAGGATGATTCTAATTACCTTAGGGATAATTAATTGACGAAGGCCCAGGGTCATTTTCCTTACAAAGTCTAAGAATAACTTCCATAGTTTTAGAATTTCCAAAGGCAATATCATATGCTGTTTGCGAAGAAGTTCCTCCTTTTAATGCTTCTAGACGTTCATTCTCCGGAATAAGGAGCAAAATATCTGTTAAGGATTTGGGATCCCTAGCAGCTAAATGTAATATTGTCTGCCCATTTCGGAATGTATATTTTACTGCTTCCTGACGGTTATTTTCCGGAATGAGATGAAATGTCTCAATTAAGGACTCTTGCGCGATTTCATATACTGTTTGTCCTAAAAATATATCTTTTACAGCTAATGCTTTAAGACGGTTTTCCGCAGGAATGAGTTGGAAAATCATCTTAAAGCATTTCCGATATATAGCGGCATAATGTAATACTGTTGCTCCATCATTGTCTTTTCTATCAATTAATGTTGCGAGGAGGTCTTGATCTTTTGGGAAAAGTTCTAGAATCATCTCTAAGCATTTGGGATTGCAAGCTGCGATATGTAATACAGTTTCTTTATTTTTTCCGCATAATCCTAATGTAGCAAGACGGTCTTGCTCAGGAATGAAGGACAAAATCACATTTAAGGATTCGGGATTGCTAGCGGCAATATGTAATATTGCTTCTCCACTGTATTCATCTATATTAATTAATGCAGCAAGACGGTCTTGCTCAGGAATTAATGGTAACATCAAGCATAAGTATTCAGGTTTGTTAGCAGAAAAATGTAATATTGTTTCCCCTCGGAGTTTTTCTTTTACTGCGGCAAGACGGTCTTGCTCTGGAATGAGGCGTAAAACATCTATTAAGTAATGGTGATCGCCAAGGGCGAGTGCTGGAAATGCGGTTTCATTTTTTACTGCGGCAAGACGGTCATGCTCTGGAATGAGGTGTAATACATCCATTAGGTATTGGGGATTGCGAGCGGCGAGAACATATAATACTGAACCTTCATACTCTGATGATGAATCTATTCCTTTGACTTCTTGTTTGACGAAATTAAGACGTTCTGACTCAGGTATCTCAGGTAACCACTCAAGGAAGTTCCTAAGCTTTTGGGTGTTAAGTTTTTTACAGAATGTAGAAATTTGTTTTTTCTCAGGCTCATCAAGTTGCTGATATTCCTTAAATGTTAGGGCTCTAAAATCAGAATGCGTTAAAGTTTTATCAATTGCAGGGAAAGGTTTAAAAAAGGTTTTTGTTAATAAATTTTCAATTTCTGCTATATTTCCAATCGCATCTATAGATTCAAAATAACCTGCCAAATATAAAAAATTTCGACTAAACTCTTCATCAAATTCCTGAAGCTTTGTTTTCAATTTCTCAATTTGGTCAGGCTGGACTCTTGACGCAAGACAATATTGTTCAAAAGAATCGTTATATTGCGTCCCTTGCCTTTGTATTTCAGAAATGATAGCCCGATAAGGAAAATTTTCAGGGGTTTGTCCGCCAGTTCCAACATTGACATAGTGGATTTGTCGATTTTCATCCAGTACCTGCGCTGAAAATTGACCGATTATTTCTTTGAGTATCGGCTCTTTAACACGTTTGTCATCCCACTCTATCGAGTCTAGGCATAAATTTCCGTTTTTACTTATCCAAGCATAAGATTGCGCTACAATATCACCATCCAACTCTAAACGTGAAGATGCATCTTCTTTGTGTTCATCGTGCCCGGTTTTTATTTTTTTCTTCAATAGCACATAAAAACCATTATCAGTCAGACTTGTACCATCGATCACGCACTGTCTAGAATGTCCATTAATGAATTGGCAACAATATGGTATCATATTCCCTAAATATAAAGCGCGTAAATCATTAGTAGGAAGCTTAACCCATCGATATTCGTTTCTATCTTCAATAAGTCTAATATCGACTAAGGGCAAATTATCCGAATCTTTCTTCGGCCATCCTGTTGCAATAAAATCAAGACCCGCCTCAAAGCCCTCGTTATCAATACGAAACACCTTACAAAATCTTGCAAACGCTGTATTTTCAGCAGCTCTTGGGTATATTTTTTTAAATTGTGTTTCCTTCGCCTCTAGAAGTGTATTAGGAACCGTGTCAAACGACTTGCAATCTGCAAAAAATGGTAACGCATGAAAACCATCTTTTTGAATAAAGCGATGCCATTGCATAATATCGTTTGCATCACTTGCCCTAGGAAAAGGTTCTAATCCAACTACAAAAAAATCATGGTAAGGTCGTTTTGTTGACCCGGGGAGCTTATCAAAAGCTATTGCAATGTTTTCAAAGCACTTATGAGGGTCAAAGGACAATCCGAGGTTTTCGTTAAGACAAAACAATGCCATTAGTTTATAAGCCATCTCCGAATCATCGGCTTGACGCTCAATCAAACAGGTCATCTTACGGCAAAGCGGTTTTAGCGCATCAAAGATGGCTGTCGCATTTGCTAAAACCTCAACTGAAAAATAACCATATTTTGAATTTAAATCTTGAAAATGTTTATCTGGGTAATTGGCAGGCTTAATCCAATCAACTAGTTCCGGAGGTATTTCAGTAATTCCTGGATGAGTAGCCACAGAAAAAATCTGGCGAAGTATATATTGCAACCGAGGAAACTCTCCTAAACGTAGTTGTTCTATTTCTTGTAAAATCAAGCCCTGATCAATGCCTGTGAAATAAGCAGTTATTAATTTTTTCCTCAGAGATGTTAGCCCATGAGCTTTTTCGGCTAAATATCTTTGCTCTTTTGAAGAATATAGCTTTAAACGATCTTCCATAGGGAGCATCATTAATCTAGCTGGCTGACCTTCATCTTCTCGCTTAAAAGCAGCTTGGACAGACGGGTCAACACGGATTTCATCTAATTTAGATAAGATTCCATTCGCTGTTAGAAGCGGGTTATCTAAGCGCATAAACTGCCATATTGAATTAACTCATGGGTTAATTATAGCAGAAAACAGTGTGATATTTGGTGTGTATAAAATTTATTTTTAATACTTTTTAATTAAAAATAAATCATTAAAGTGAAAAAATCTCTTGATTTCGGCTAATTGATGTGCAAAGTCTGGATTTTTCGATGTTTATTCATACACATGCGCTAAATGAGATGGGATATCAAATTAGTTCTTTTAAGCGCGCTTAACTGGCAACCAAGGGCTTATCAGGACAAGTATGGGCAATAGAATGATGACTATTTTAATGTCTTGGTGAACATACGGGCGCATATAAAGATATCCGATGCAGAATAAGTAAGCTGAACTGATGATAAGAAGCCTGGGTTTGATGGCAAGTTGATAGATATTTTTATAGATAAGAAAATAGGTGGCACCACAAAAGATTCCCGCTGTGACATCGGCTACACTGTGAAAATGAAAATGTACCGATGCGTATGCAAACAATGGGATTAAAATAAAATACAGTTTATCCATGGCAAGCAGTTTATAGTACGCCATCCAAATATAAACAAAACTTGCCAATTGTAGATGACCACTGGGAAATGCATATCCATGGCCCAAATGCGGGTATAAAGGGACCTTAAAATAGGCTTTTAAGGATTGATTGCATAAAATGCATAGTAACCCTCCAATCAAACCCCAGTAGGTGAGCTGTCGGTGACGTGGAAATAACAAACCCAGTACGCTAAGAAAAAGATACCAAGGTGTATTGTCTAAAAACAAGAATAACTTGAGAAACGAATCGAGCATGATAGAAACTTTGAGTGTTGTTTTTGATTAGAATAAGGCAATCGTTAATAAATTAAAATCTTTTATTTAACTTCAGCTTAGCTGTGTTAAAATCTTAAATCACTGCAAGATGAGATTAATCCATGATTGAACACGATCGTTTGATAACAGATCAAACAACTGTCACTGAGGAAGCTTTAGATAGGGCGATTCGTCCTACTTCATTAGATGATTACATGGGGCAGGAATCGGTTTGTCAGCAACTTAAAATATTTATTCGTGCAGCACTCCAAAGACAAGAACCTTTAGATCATGTGTTGTTGTTCGGGCCACCAGGACTTGGGAAAACCACCTTGGGGAATATTATTGCTCATGAGATGGGTGTCAATATTCGCCAAACCTCTGGCCCTGTATTGGAAAGACCAGGAGATGTGGCGGCCCTTTTAAC
>JAKFUY010000115.1 GCA_021732495.1 Legionellales bacterium
ATATAAGGGGTATCAACCTCTAAATAGGCTTCTCTTTCAAAGAAATGACGAATTTTAGCGATAATACGCGCTCGTTTTTGCAAGAGTTCGATTGAACCTGAGGGATTCCAAGACATGAGGCTTCTATTAAAAAAACATTCCTAATTCAAGACGCGCAACCTCGCTCATCCGTTCTTGGGTCCACGTGGGCTCCCAAACCAATTCCACGGTACAATCCATCACATCAGGAATTTGATTGATAGTTTGCTCCACAGTTCCAGGGAAAGTTTGAGCCACAGGGCAACCTGGAGAGGTTAACGTCATTTGAATATGAACTTGCTGATTATCATCAACGCTAACATCGTAAATCAACCCCAGATCAAAAATATTGACAGGAATCTCAGGGTCAAAAATAGTCTTTAACGATGCAACCACTTGTTCTTTTAATGACTCTTTACTTGTTTTTTTCTTTAATCCAAACATATTCTCTACTCGGTTTGTACCGCATCAGATTGATGCTTTAAAGCGGCAACTAAAGTATGCCATGCTAAGGAAGCACATTTTACGCGCGCAGGATAGGCTCTGACTCCTGCCAATACTTGCAACTTCATCGAAGACAATTGCTGCATATCAAATTGTTCGTTGGTCAATAACCCATGGATCAACCCAAATAAATGCATGGCATCGCTGACCGATAAACCAATTAAGGCTTCTGTCATCAGTGAAGCACTGGCTTGAGAAATGGCACAACCACGTCCTTTGAACCGTACTTGTTCAATGACATCTTTATTGATATTTAAATATAAAGACAGTTCATCACCACATAAAGGATTATAGCCTTTTGCCTGGCAACTTGGACATTCTAAGGTACCAAAGTTCCTTGGATTACGATTGTGATCCATGATTAATTCTTGATATAACTCTTTTAAATTCTGCATTAACCAAATACCTCTTTTGCCTTTTCTAAAGCCTGCATACAGATATCAATTTCTGCAAACGTATTATAAAATGATAATGAAATACGTGCTGTTGCTGCCAGGTCTAAAAACGCCATTAATGGCATGGTACAATGATGGCCACTACGAATAGCAATTCCCTGAGCATCCAATATGGTGCCAATATCATGCGGATGAATTTTACCATGAACAAAGGATAATACGGGTACCTTTTCTGAAGAGGTGCCAATAATGTTAAACCCTTTTAACATTTCCAGTTGACTCGTTGCATAATGTAAAAGTTTTGCCTCATATTCGATAATGGCAAGATGGTCTAAAGACAACATATAATCAATGGCAGCACCTAAGCCCATGACCCCGGAAATATTTGGTGTTCCAGCTTCAAACTTATGCGGAATGGGCGCATATTCTGTAAAATCAAATTGAACAGAGCTTATCATTTCACCGCCCCCTTGATAAGGCTGCATTTCATTTAATAAATGCTCTTTGCCCCATAACACACCAATCCCAGTAGGTGCATACATTTTATGCCCAGAGAAGGCATAAAAATCAACGCCTAAGGCTTGAACGTTAATAGGCAAATGGGCAGTTGATTGTGCACCATCGATCACTACTTTCGCACCCACAGCATGGGCAAGCTCTGTGATTTTTGCGATAGGATTAATTGTGCCTAAGACGTTCGAGGCATACGTACAGGCGACACAACGGGTTTTTGAGCTCAGCAAATTTTGATAGACATCCATTTGCAACTCACCATTGACTGAAATCGGCACAATTTTTAAAATAGCACCGGCTTTATCAGCAATCATCTGCCAAGGCACAATATTGGAGTGATGTTCCATATGGGTGAGAATGATTTCATCACCTTTTTCTAATCGGGGCGCAAAATAACTATTGGCAACTAAATTTATCGCTTCTGTGGTTCCACGAACAAAAATGCATTCCTGCATTTTGGGTGCATTAATAAAACGAGCTACTTTTGCACGTACATCTTCATAAGCTTGAGTCGCTGCCATGCTCAAATGATGAATGCCGCGATGAACATTCGAATTATAGCGACGATAAAAATCATCAATAGCATCAATCACCGCTATGGGCTTTTGTGTAGTCGCAGCGTTATCCAAATACACCAATGGATAACCATTGATCTCTTGATGCAAAATAGGAAAATCTGCCCGAATACGTTCAACATCCAAAGTTTTAGTAGTAGCTTGCATATTTATTGTCCTTATTCATTTTCCATTTTAGCAATACACCAATCGCGTAATGCTTCATCTGAAATCGTATCAAAATGCGCCATGACAAATGCCTTAACCAGAACTTCTTTAGCTTGCGGCTCTGAAAATCCTCTCGACTGCAAGTAAAATAAAGCATCGTTATCCAATTGGCCAACCGTAGCACCATGGGAGCATATCACGTCATCGGCATAAATTTGCAATTCTGGACACGTCACCATTTGTGCGGATTTAGCAAGTACCAAATTTTTATTGGTCTGATGAGCCTCTGTCTTTAGAGCTCCTTCTGCAACGTATACACGTCCAATAAATACACCCTGGGCATGATGGTCTAAAATGCCACGAAAATTTTGCTCACTCTGGCAATATCCAACATGATGATTGATGCTCAAACGTTGTTGATGGAACTGATGATCTTTGGGTAAAAACAAACCCGACAAATTGACATGCGCATGTATTGCTTTTAAATCAATACTCATATCACAGGAACTTATCTTACCACCCAGCTGCATTAAAAATCCGTTTAATTGAGATGACTCTTGTTGATGCACACTCAACATGCTTTGCAGCTTAGCATTTTCAGAAAGATTTTGAATTTTGAGATGTCGACATATTGCCCGCTCTTGCAAAATGACTTCAGTTACTTGATTGAGAACACAAGAAGCGTCACCACCATCAAAATATTCAAGCACTTGCGCTGAAGCATCCGCTTCCAATATCACAAGTGTTCTGGAATGGCTTAACTGACCACATGCAGGTTGATGGTGAATAAAAACAGTCGGATCCAGATGTACCCCTGCAGCGATATGAACCAAAACCCCCGAATCAAACAGTGCACTATTTAAAGCAGACAAACCATCTGCATGGCTTAATGCCTGCCCTAAATATGTTTCAATCCATTGAGGATGTTGCTCAAGGGCTTGCATGATAGGCAGTATCGTCACACCTTCTGGTAGCGAAGATGTTTCAATGTCTGTAACAGAACCCTGAACATGTATCACCAAAGAGTTTTTGGGCGCGTTACATTTTTTAAATTCAGATTGAAGCTGAGTATCACCAATGGCATCGCTAAAAAATTGCTTTAAGGGCGTCGAGCGCCACCAATCATGTTTTTGCTTAGGCAATCCCACGTGTTGAAAATCAGCAAATGCTTTTTTTCTCCAATCTAAAAGTGTGCTCTCTTTTGATCTCAGCTCAAAGTGAGATTGCAATTCATCCCACCATGTATTCATGCTTTCTCCAAGGACTCTAACCATCCATATCCTTTTTTCTCTAACTCTAAAGCTAAAGACTTATCACCTGATTTAATAATACGCCCATTTGCAAGGACGTGCACAAAATCGGGCTGGATATAATTCAATAAGCGTTGATAGTGAGTCACAACAATCATGGAACGTTCAGGGCTTCGCATTTGATTAACGCCTTCAGCAATGGTCTTTAATGCATCAATATCTAAACCAGAATCTGTTTCATCTAGGATTGCAAGTGTGGGTTCTAAGGCAAGCAATTGCACCATTTCATTGCGTTTTTTCTCGCCTCCTGAAAACCCTTCATTGATACTTCGATATAAGAAGCCTTCATCCATGCTCACTTGAGCACATTTCTGACGGATATAGCTTAAAAAATCAATGGCATCGAGTGACATTTTACCCTGTGCTTTTCTGACAGCATTTACTGCTGCTTTTAAAAAATTAATATTGGTAACCCCTGGAATTTCAACCGGGTATTGAAAAGATAAAAACAAGCCTTTTTGAGCTCGCTCTGAGGGGGTTAGTGTAAGAAGATCTTCGCCATTAAACAACACCGAACCTTGGGTCACTTCATAGTCTGGATGTCCAGCCAACACCTTAGAGAAAGTGCTCTTACCTGAGCCATTCGGCCCCATAATCGCATGCACTTCTCCAGCACCAATATTCAATGAAATCCCTTTAAGAATCTCCTGTTCACCAATTTTGGCATGTAATTTATTAACTTTTAACATTATCCAACAGCCCCCTCTAAACTAATACCTAATAACTTGGTTGCTTCAACAGCAAACTCCATCGGCAATTCTTTTAAAACCTGTTTACAAAAACCATTTACAATCATAGAAACGGCATCTTCTTGTTCAATTCCTCGCTGCAAGCAATAAAACAGCTGCTCATCACTAATTTTAGATGTTGTGGCTTCATGTTCAATTTGTGCAGCGCTATGGCGCACATCAATCGTTGGATAGGTAAGTGCCGAACAAGCAGATCCCATCAACAATGAATCACATTGTGTAAAATTTCTGGCATTTTTTGCAGTGGGCGCCACACGTACCAAGCCTCGATAAACATTTCGTGAATGACCTGCGCTAATCCCTTTAGAAATAATCGTTGAGCTGGTATTTTTGCCCAAATGAATCATCTTCGTTCCCGTATCGGCTTGTTGATAATTATTGGTGACAGCCACAGAATAAAACTCACCGACCGTATTATCACCCAATAAAACCACACTGGGATATTTCCAAGTAATAGCCGAACCGGTTTCAATTTGTGTCCAAGAGATCTTAGCGCCTTTTTCCTTGCAAATACCACGTTTGGTAACAAAGTTGTAAATACCACCTCGGCCTTGGGCATCTCCAGGATACCAATTCTGTACTGTAGAGTATTTAATCTGCGCGCCTTCTAGAGCCACCAACTCGACCACAGCAGCATGCAACTGATTTTCATCACGCATCGGTGCGGTACACCCCTCTAAATAAGAGACATAACTATTCTTATCCGCGATTATCAATGTGCGTTCAAACTGCCCCGTTGACATGGCATTGATACGAAAATAGGTGGACAATTCCATAGGACAACGTACACCAGGTGGTATATACACAAAAGAACCATCACTGAACACGGCTGAGTTTAAACAGGTATAAAAATTATCGCGAAAAGGAACGACCGTGCCTAAATATTTTTGCACCAGTTCAGGATGTTCTCTTAAGGCCTCTGACATTGAGCAAAAAATCACACCGTATTCTCTGAGTTTTGATTTGAAGGTTGTGGCCACCGAGACACTATCAAAAACGGCATCGACTGCAACGCCCGCTAGCATCTCCTGTTCTCTTAAAGGAATACCCAGTTTTGCATAGGTTTTCAGCAGCTCAGGATCGACTTCATCCAAGCTTTTTGGCCCATCTTTGAGATTTTTGGGTGCCGAGTAATACGAAAGTTTCTGATAATCAATTTTTGGAAAGGTCACTGTTGACCATTCTGGATGTTCCATGGTTTTCCAAAACTCAAATGCCTTCAGACGCCACTCGAGCATAAATGCCGGTTCCTGTTTAATTTCTGACAGGCGTCGAATAATATCCTCATTTAAACCCGGTTCAAATGAATCGGTCTCAATTTGAGTACTAAACCCATGTTCATAATCCTTATCTAACCAGGATTGTAAATGATCATTACTAGCCACGCTCTACTCCCATAGCCAATTGTTTCACACGTTCAAGATGTTCAATAGGAAAAACAGGCTTTGCCAAGGACTCTAAAGTGACACTGGCTAAAGCTGATTCAATGGCCCTACTGATTAAACGCCAATTTGTTTGGATACGACAAACATGACTGATAGAACAATCATTAGAGTGTGTATCACATTCAATAATTCCACGATGCTCATCGAGTGCAAATAAGATATCCACCACTGAAATCTCAGAAGGATGTCTTTGCAAGCGGTAGCCACCACTTGCTCCTCGCACTGAAACAAGCAACCCTGCAGCGGTTAACTTTTTTAAAAGCTTACTCACTGTTGGCACAGATAAATGCGTTTGTAATGCAATATCTCGCGCATTACAAAGTTTTTGTTGATGATGAACTAAATACACCATCACCACCGTTCCATAATCTGCCAATTTGCTGACGCGAAGCATATCATTCCTTGTAGAAACAATCTAGTACTAAAAGAGTCCGAATTAAAAATCATCCTGATTATAGCACAAAATAAGAACATGCCACAGTAAAAAATCGATATAAATCTACACAGAACATAATTAAAATGATATAATTTGTAAATTTTATTAAAAATGGAACAAAAATGAACAAGTCTTCAGTGTTATTTCATTCTCTTTTTTTCTTTCTCGGACTCGTTATTTATGGAAAATCCTTTAGTGAACCACTGAACTTGTCTATCCTAAAAAATGAGCTTATACAATATCATGATAGTGGTGAGTATATGAAGGATATAAAAATTATTTCACAGCAAGCCCAACACTATATTACTCAACAAGCCAGACAAAACCATGGTAAAAAGATAGCATTAATTTTAGATATTGATGAAACCTGTCTTTCCAATTATGATAATTTAATTGACCGTGATTTCATAAATGATTACAAACGCATTCACCGAGATACTTTTAAAGTTAATGCCACACCCATTCCAGCTACCTTAAGATTGTTTAACATAGCCAAAAAAGAACATATTCATGTGTTTTTTATCAGTGGTCGATATGAATTTGAACGAGAGGCAACCATCAAAAATCTTCATAGCGCTGGTTTCAAGGGCTGGGATGGACTGTTATTAGAATCAAATAATCATTATGGCAAAAAAGGCACAATTGAAGATTTTAAAATTGCTGCTCGTAAATCTCTCACCAAAAAAGGTTATACCATCATTGCAAACGTGGGTGATCAACCTACAGACCTCAGTGGTGGCTACGCACAAAAAACATTTAAACTTCCCAATCCTTTTTATTACAGCCCATCGCACTACACAGCGAATAAAAAAGCAGCTTAAAAGCTGCTTTTTTATTTAATACACCACTTCAATAATATCATAAGCAAGCAAACCCCCTGGTGTTTTAACTTCAACTGAATCATCCAATTCTTTTCCAATTAAAGCTTTGCCAATAGGTGATGAATACGAAATTTTACCTTCTTTAATATTGGCTTCATCTTCACCAACAATTTGATAGACCATTTCTTCATCAGTATCGACATTGCATACCTTGACCTTGGAGCCAAAAACAACCCTGCCCTGATTAAGCAATTTAGAAACATCAATGATCTGAGCATTTGACAACTTTGCTTCTAGCTCAATAATTCGACCTTCATTAAAACTTTGCTCTTCGCGCGCTGCATGATATTCGGCATTTTCTTTCAAATCACCATGCGCTCTAGCGGTGGCAATTGATTCAATAATACGCGGTCTCTCTACACTCTTACGTCTAGTAAGTTCTTGACGCAATGCTTCTGCACCAAAAACGGTCATAGGAACTTTATTCATCATTACCTCTATATCAAAGTTAAGCAATAATACTATATCCAGCATCCACCGTGATTGTTTGTCCACGAATCATCTGTGACTCCGGCTGACACAATAAAAAAGCCACATCTGCGACATCTTGTGGCAATAAACCACGATTCGCTAAGGACTTCATTTGATGTTGATCTAATAAGTGTTCACGGTTTGGAAAATGTTTTAAAGCATCGGTATCTACAACCCCTGCTGAAATGGTATTTACCGTTACATTTTTTTCAGCCAACTCTAAGCTCAAAGAACGCACCAAGGCTTCTAATGCTGCTTTGGAAGCACCAATAAAAGAATAATTGGGAATCGCACGACTTGCACCTAAACTAGACAAAGCCAACACCCGCCCACCACTCGGTAAAACATCATGAAATGCTCGCACCAAATGATGCAAACCTAGAGCATTGGTTTCCATACACCAACGCCAATGTTTGGTTGACATCGACATCTCTGGTTTTAATACGCCACTGGCTGCATTACTAATTAAAAAATCAACTTTATCAAAATGCGTTAAAAACGCTTGAGCCATATTCATCACCGACGATTCATCAGCAACATTGGCTTGTAAAGCAATAGCACGGCGACCTTGTTGTTGCAGCTCTTCAACTAACAATGCAGCCTCATCAGAGCTATTGTAATAGACAATGGCAATATCAGCCCCAGCTGCAGCCAAACGACAGGCGATAGCTCGACCAATACCCCTGGCACCACCCGTAATCAAGGCCACTTTATTTTTAAACATCTCTTGCATTTAATCAAACTCCAATCCCAAAGGGGAATAAA
>JAKFUY010000122.1 GCA_021732495.1 Legionellales bacterium
TGACGTTTAGCCATTTCATCATCCCAAAGAATATAATTCTAGGCTATTCCGTTGAGGTGCGCTAAAATCTATATGTACAGCAGGCTATAGACAAATTCACAGGGTTAATTAAACCCACTACCAGTTGCAGCATAATGCTGATGTCGCTTTTCTAATTTTAAAGCGTTAGAAACCGCTATACAAGGGGTTCTTCCACAGGACCCCTACCAGTTATTGGAGTAAATCGCTCAATAATTTTATTCCCGGCTTCTCGAATGCCATGCGAATTGCCCGTTCAAGGACATGAATATTTGAAATCTCGATGTAAGATAAACCTACATAAGTTTTTTTATCATCTGTCATACCGATATAAAAATCTCCATCTGAATTCCAGATCTGCACTTGATCCCACAAACAGTGAACAGACTCACCGACACCCCAAAATTTATGCTTTACAAGCGTTATGCCATCATCTTTAAGTAATGCATCCCCAAACCGTATTTCTTCGCCTGACTTCAATGATCCAAGAAGCTCCACAAACAACTGAACACAGACCGCATTCCAAAGTTTGTTTATAAAAATTAAATAAACTTCCTTACGTCGTAGATCGACAATTGTTTCGGATCGGTTATCACCAAAAGCTATTATGTAATTGGTACCTGTCGGTATCCCATTTATAGAGCGTTTGACTCCACCCCAGCGTACACGGGTTATAGCTTCCTGTGCATAATGTTTACCTTTCCATGTAATGCCATTTGGCGAAATGCTTAGTGTATTCTTAAACATCACACCAATTTCAGCTTGATAAGTGATTTCACAAGTAGACTCAGTTTGATCATTTGCGGCTTGCTCTCGAGCTTCTAAAATTTCTTGAAGTACATCAGTATCCTGTTCAACTCGCTCGATAATTTCTCTGTTTTCAGAAAAAAGTTCCTGAATGAGACTTGCAATTCTTTTAGTTTGATTACTCATATCATGATCATTAAAAAGGTCGATTGCTAGACTCCGCATGGAATAAGCTAGTGTATTGCTTAGTTCATGTTCAAGTCCCCGAGCTTTTGCACTCAATTGAATGGGTTTCGCTACACTGCCCCAATTTCTTATGATAACTTCTAATTGATCGATAATAGCCATCATAGCGTTGTCATCATTAGAACTCGCAGATTCTTCAGCTGTTTCAATGAGAATTTTAATGTTTTCCGCTTCCTTTTGGAGAAACCCTTGACTCTCTATCTCATAACTATCCACCAACCCATCTATTAACGCCGGAGCATGTATTTCACCACCGATTGTTACGTCATTTACTACTAAAGTCATAGCTTTGATGAGAGATGATGAAGGAAGACGATTTAATGCGTCTATTATGATATTTTTAAAATACCTATTTCGTTCAGCAAGTTCTGTCTCAATCTGTTCCTGGCCATGTACCTCAGGAAAACCAGACACGGAACGATCCTCATTTATGTCACGAATTACGTCTTGAGTTTTTATCAAATCAACAAGATATGCCATTTCCTTAATAAATTCTGAAACATCCGCTGGATTATCCTCAACGTCAATCACATCAAAAACTACAGCCATAAGATTGGCGTGAGCCAATGTTGGCAAACCTGATTCCGCACGTATAGACATTGGATCACGAAGCAATTGATCAGTAAGTTGCTCCGCCTTTTTGGGTGAAACACCAGGCAACCATGACAACTCAACTATTAATCTATTTCGTGGACTTGTTAAGTCGGCGCGTGCTTTTTGACATAAATCGTAATCAATTTCTAACGATTTTTCTTCTGCTAACTCAACGATTCTTTTTTTATTATCCCGAGTACTCACACCAAGTAAGAAAAAAGGATTTCGTTGTATTTCCGAATTATTAAGAATTCTTGGACAAATAGAAATCCCAGCGTTAGGCAATGCATTATTACAATTCACTTAATATTTCTCCCAAAACTTATTTCATACAAATTGACAATTTTCGACAACCTTTCTAAATCCACGCTCACAGTTCCAATCATGTCCGAAATAATCTAGTTGAGCATTTGGAGGTATTCTGACTTTGATGCAGGCATTATTGAGTTGCCTATATCCTTTATTACACTCCCAAGCGCTACCGAAATAATCTAAATGGGCGTTTTGAGGAATATCAACTTTGGAACAAGCATTATTGAGTTGCCTATATCCTTTATTACACTCCCAACCATTCCCGAGGTAATTTAAATGAGCATTTTGATGTGCGCCAACTTTGATACTCTCATTGCCGCTTTTCTTTTATCCTCTACTATAATTTCTACCGCGACTCTGATAACCAGATTTAGTTTTATCGGGCGATCGAGATTTCAAGTTATTAATTGATGGTGAAACACGATTTATATTATGAGGAGGCACCGTATCTGACGAAGAAAGGTTGCCAGAAAACCGCATAGCTCCTTCAGATGCAATTACTGTACGATAACTTTCAATGTCGGATTTAGCCCTCTCTAAATTACTTTGCAGATAACGAAACTTACCACAACGGCTGTTATAGTCTGCTATTGTTGCGTTAAAACGATCGACGTCGGATTCTACATAACTATTAACCCTTGTACTGGAAGCTGCAATCCGAATATCCTCAGCCAAACACCAGCGAAGCTGAGCAGTCTCAAGAGTATTATTCGTTCCTATTGGAGGTTTTTCCTCTGAAGAACGACTTGGAATTGAATACGGCTCGGACGACTGGGACTCCGTTGGCGACGATACTGATGATGCAGTAGACGCCGAAGAAGAGTAAGTATCTGGTGCTGGTACTTTGGGCTTTGTCCCAAATTGTGATCCAATCCACATAAATATCAACCATACGATGAGCGCCCAACCTCCTATTATCCACTTTTCAGTTGTACTTACAGAAAATTTTTTGACAGGTTCTTGAGTATGTTCTGAATTTGCCTCAACTTCTCTTGTTAAATTAGGCTCAGGATGGCTCTCAACCTTAGGAGTATTGGCTTGTGCTGTTTTAACAATTTCGCCAATATCAGTCACCATTGATGCCAGCCCAGCAAACCCGAGCTCTGGCTGACCATTTTTAGATTCTTCTGAAGTCAATATTCTTCTCCATACATGCAATCTACGTGTTGTTTTGTATCTATACCACCTTCTCGTTCACGAGCCGGGGATGAATACAGCGCGGATAACAGGTTTTCCTGTTTAAGTCGATTATTTCCTGACCGTGCTGTTAAACGTGCGCCTTCTCGAGCCACAAAAGCAACATCCGACAAAGGTCTACCTGCAAGTTGTTTTGAAATAGGTAGTAGATCAATGTCCTCGTCCTTTGGAAGTGACGATAGGAGTTTTTCTAGAAGAGATGAGACCTCTGCCTCGCTGGCAAAGTCCACCTTAATGATATGATCAAATCTACCGCGTCGAAGTATTGCTGAATCGATCATATCGATACGGTTAGTCATCCCTATGATCAAAACGTCGTTTTTAATTGCTTCTGGAATGCGTCTCAAAAACTCTGCAACTTCTTCGATACGATGATGACCATCTCCCATTTCCCTGTTAGCCACAAAGGCCTCCATCTCGTCAATAACCAAGATTGAAGGCGCATTTTGTAGGGCCCTTTCAAATACATCTGCTACTTTCCTGCTGGTCTCATGAACGTATGGACTAGCAACACTTGATGCTTCGATTCGAAAACTTGGCCAACCAAGGTAATCAATTAAACACTCAACAGCAAAGGTTTTTCCACATCCTGGTGGTCCGTGCAACACCATTGCTGATGGAAATTCAATGCCAAACGCTTTATAACGTTCTCTATTTTGAATGATGTCAACAATATATTCGTTTATGAAATTTTCCAGATTCGGGCGACCCGGCAATTCGAATTGTTGTCCTGCATCATATTGTTTGGAATTTTGATGAGTTATTTCCGGTCTTGGAATTGGAGTACTGAACCGATTACTGGAAACGATTTCTGTAACTTGGAATCCACCGGCTTCGATGACGTCCTTAAGATGTTCTGCGCCCAACCAATTTAATGTTTCGTGCAGACGTCTAAACGACTTCACGGATATACTTACACCACCAGTTAGCCAATGACCTAGAACTAAATCATCCTCAATTCTGAAATTGGAGTTGTAAGTAGGCAATAATCGACTTATGTGTTCAACATATATAGCGTCTTGAAGCGGCTCTTCAGTTTCAATATCTCTAGTTGCTTTGAACGCCTGTGCAAATGCAAGTGCCTCACTCTTCGCCCAGGGTATAGTGCACTGATCTTTCGAGACAAGGCAGAGCAGTTTATTTGAGCTGCAAGAAATTGACCACAGCTGCTTATCTCCGAAATTAAAGGGTGTTAGAAAACCATGTTCAATAATTCCAGAATCAATCCATTTTTGGGTGAGTTCATCATGGGCAACCAGTACCCTTCCGCCTCCCATAGTTTCAAAGATCTGCCATCCCATGCCTTCAAAGAGAACAATTTTTGACGTTGCTCCATCTGGGAATTTATGACCAACAGGTAACCATGCATCTAGTCTCATGGATTAGCTCCGAACGATATTTGCGCCAGCCATCATTTCATCACCACCAGCGGAACTGATGCGGATGGAGTCAAGAGTAGCAAGAATATCGCGAAGTTTTTCAATATCATTAGTTTTGAGAATTTCTGTACCCATCTCGATTAATCGAGCGTGCTCACGAGCATCAAGAAACAGATAAGAATCTTTCGCCAACCATTTAAAACGATTAACAACAAACCAATCCTGGCGCCATAAAATCATAAATTTTTTACTATGAAGTTCAGAAAGATGTGCTTCAAAATCGCCACTATTATTGTCAATTGCGCGTTGAGCAGTTTTGGAAAGATTCTCGAATGAAGACTCCTCGGATGGACGAGCATATTGTCTACATAATTGATCAAAAGAGCTCATTACTTTATCTAACTCTAGCCGACGAATATCTTTTAAATGATCTTTGCGTGTTATCGCCAACAATCGTTTAGCGTCCTGAATGTTATCCATTGCCTGCTTGACCGTTTCCGGATCACTCTCATCGGATTGTAATGCTTTGGCTTGCTTAAGTTTTTCTCGAATTTGAGCTAGACGAGAATCATTGATCTTAGATTCCATTTCTTCAAGACGTTGCATAGCATTTCCTGACTGTTCCTCAACGAGTTTTGCAGCTTTTGTATAATCAATTTGACCATCTTGCCTAGAATAGAAATTGCGTCCGCTATGAAATGAGCCACCAATGGACGGTATTGTGACCTCAATGACAATATTACCAGAATCAAGCACTTCATATTCACATACTAATTCAGCTCCCGCTGCAATAACTCCATCTTCAAAATCAGCACCCTTAATCTCGAACATACCAATAAAACGATTGTCACTGACTGGGTCGGAGATACCTCCTTCCCAGAGTTTAAATTTTATAGATCCTGGGCTCCCGGCCTTCAATGATTCTACAGCTTTGAAAACCTTTTTCCCCTTTTTGGGCAATTGGTCACCTTCATGCACCAAGTAATCCAAGATTAGTCCTCCACCAATTTTATCGCGTGCTTCTACACCAATAGAGTGTGAGGCAGGGATGGCATCGATGCTTGCAGCAGTTCGTGAAATTACAATCTTGTCTTGTGTTAAAGGCATAGACCCACCGTTTGCATCAAACACAAATACCTTAAACACATTTTCAGCAGGCTTTGCAAGGGTGAGTTCGACTGTTGCTCCATCTTTCAATCCAATACGACCTGATGACCATCCTGTATCAAGACTGTCAATTTGAAACTCTGATCCTGAGATTGCTTGTTCAGACAATTTTGCAACAATCTTCGTTCTCGAATCAGGAGTTCTGGCATTATAATTAAATGATAGAGCAAACTTACCACCTGTGCTAATTACACCCCGAGCGCTTTTTCGTCCTCGGCTTTCTGATGTCCAGTCAATAGATTCCGCAAAGACTGCCGCCCCTTCTGCGACTGCCGTCATTGGATTAATGTCTGTCGATGGTGCGATACCTAGTTCAAAGGAAACTTTGTCTCGGAGAGGTTTGTACTGAGTGGGTCCACCAACAAATACAATGCGCTCAACATCGTTCGGACTTAATCCAGCTTTGTCGAGCGTCTCTCTGCCAGCATGGATTGCCTCATTTACCTTCTCTAAAATTAATTCATCCAGCAAGTTTCTTGGAAAGGGGATGTCGACGTAGATCTCCATACCCGATTCATCACTAATACCAATATCGGACTCAGCAAGACTGATAACGGATTCTTCTTTTGCTGACAATTCAATTTTCGCCTTCTCCGCAGCCCAAAGACACATCCTTAACAAGGACCTATATTTTTTGTTAGCACTCAAATCTTCAGGTAGATCAAAATTGGAAAAAAGCCAAGGTTTAATTACATTGTCCATAATAGACCGATCAAAATCTGTTCCACCACACATAGCTATTCCGCCATGTGCTAATAGACTCACACGATTACTGATGCTTTCAGCAATCGCAATATCCAATGTTCCACCACCAAGGTCAAAAACAAGGAAAATGCCATCACTTTGCCTTTGTTTCATAACACTCATAACTGCCGCAACAGGTTCTTGCATTAAAGCAACTTTTCCTATCCCTGCCATTTCAGCTGCAGCCAAAGTGGCATCTTTTTGCATTTGATTGAATGCTGCCGGAACGGTAATCACAGTACCAGTGTCGTCGCTGTTCCTTATTTCTTCGGGGAGATATCCAAAGCATAACTTGAGAATTTCAGATGAGCACTCTTCTGGCGTCATAACGATATCAACAGCACCGAGTTTAACTGGAGTGACTGTGCCCATCATGCGCTTAAATTTTGTGGCCGCATTATCTGGATTCTTGGCCGCACTATCGTACGCTCGTTTCCCCAAGTATTTGTTACCTCTTTTATCAATAAATATGGCTGATGGGGTAACATCATTTTGATCTGGACTCTTGTAAAGATGGATCGATTCACCATCATAAGAACAAATTGCACTGTTTGTTGTGCCGAGGTCTATTCCAATGTATTTCATACGTTCACCTTTCGAAGCATTACTGTGCCTTGTTTTTTAAGCCCACCAAGACCCATGATTATCGGCTCAACCATTTGATCGATTACCAGCGTATCATCGGGCTCAAAGTCACCTATATTTAATGCGGATGCAGCAATACCTGGATCGAAGGGGTGCCCTTCAACGTTGGCTATCTTGAGGCCGGCTACTTCCAAGCTTTCTTCGAGTTTTTTTTGATAGTAACGCAACTGATTGATGTAACGGTTGCGGTTAGCTTCCCCGGCATCTAATTTATTCACTACCCTGGCAAACAGTTTTGAAAACCGCCAGCTTTCAACAGCTATTTCAATCATTGATCGTTCTAACTGTTCGAATCGGTTATTGTCAATTGTCATATTTTTCCTGTGATTGGTCTTTTTGTATGTAAGTTAATTTTTAAAACAACATCTTTACAACATACAATGCGTTTTACAGGCGCCAAGTTAAATAAATGCACACTTGAGCGAATATTACGCAATAATGATTGTCGTGTCAAGCTGCTGCTAGGACACCAATAATGGGCGATTGGGCGGGATTTTACGGTCAGTGGCACAAGGGGCCACTTTGAAATAAGTTCCTAGAATCCCAAGAGTCGGTAATAAACGCATTAAAATGAGTCTTTTATTACCATAATATTGTTATATTAACATCAAAAATCAGATGAATTTCATATCCCCATTTGAAATCGGAACATTTCCGTTTTCCTTACCTTTCTATATGATACAGTTTAAAGCAAAAAGGTGTCGATTGAAACAAGTTATCCCCAAGTGGCCCCTCATGACAGGGACCGTAAAATGGGGCCCTGTTTGAGAGACCATCCAAAACCGGGGGGTCGATTATTGAAAATATCATCAATCAGGCCATCAATTGGGCTATAAATCCTGATTCGTCTCCATGGTTAATGTAAATATGTCCATGTAGTTCATTCTTTTTGATTGTAGCCCAACCGCGACCACTAATGTCATTGCCTTCCTCATCACCATGAAAAGAAAAAACCGCCTTTTTATTACCACTACCAAGAGCATAACTTATATCCGCATAAATGCAGATAAAATGAAGCGCCCCTCTCGTTTGACCATCAAATTGAATGTAGCCAGGCTCAACCAAATCAATGGCTTTTAGATCCCATCCGTCCATTTCAACTATTCTCCATTTACCAATAAATTTATTTTCAGT
>JAKFUY010000040.1 GCA_021732495.1 Legionellales bacterium
AAACTTAAAGAACAAAATATAAATGGATCGCGAATTTTATTTCCACTCACAAAAGAGCAGAAAATAATTTACAACGCTTTTTCAATCATTGAGCCTATGTAGGTATAATTTTTGGCGGGAGTTTAGGATTCAAAAGAACCCCTGACATTGACCTCTACTTTAGGAAATTATAGTTGTCGCTAATCACTATGATTCTGATCATATCTGTGATGAAAACCAGACATCTAGGGATAACCAATGGTTTTTTGACCATTTTTGCTGATATCAATTTGTGTGCCGTCATCCTTCCATACCGTTTTACTACCATCTATTTTTTCTTCAACGATGTCTGCACAATACGATAATTGTGATTGAAAAAACAATACAAACCCTATCAATAAAAACCTATTCATGCTTTAACCTCTAGAATCAGATATATTTAAATATAGAATATGGATTAGATTTTATCTTTTAATTCATCAAGAAGTTTTTTTGCTGGTTCGGAATCAGGGTTATATTTCAGTGCTTTTTTAAGATGCTTAACCGCATCCGGATAATGGTTTAATACATATTCGCATAATGCTTGATTATAGACATTGCTGTAGTTGCTACCATAGAGTTGTTGGGATTCTATAAAATACTTGTTTGCTTCTGAATACTTGCCAATTTTGTACAGCAAAAATCCCATTTCAAATATTAAATCAACATCTGTTGGCAACGCATAAAAATTATCTCGAATATTTTGCATATGCCCAGCAAAATATTCCTGAAGTGAGGTTGGTGCTTGATCAATTAAATCAAACAGGCGCTTTTTTAATATCTGAAAAAGATGCGGATCCCAAGATGATAAGGCCATGATGGAAGCAAGGGCTTCGAGTGAATATGTTTCAAAATTTTTAGTACATAAAACATAAATATCAAAATAATTTGCAGGAGTAAAACATTCCAAATGTTGATAAATAGCAAGGCCTAGTCCCTTCATCTCTTTAAATTGAACACCTATTCCATAGATAACCGTTTTGATTCCGGGATGTTTCTCTTGATAAATATAATCCCCCCCCAGGTATTTAAAATAGCGCCCTATTGCATCAAAGTTCACCATCATTGAGAAGCTTCCATGGAAACTAGGGTTTTGGTGACTTAAAAAATCCTGTTCTTCAATGGAAGTATAGCCCTTATCAGTGGATATCATCAATAATTGATGATGCGATTGTTCTAATAAATAATTGATGGCCCGCAATGCTGATAGCGGAAACATAAAACTCGATTTTTTTAAACTCGCTTTAAAGTCTTGCAACACATGATTAAATCCAGGCTCCAAATAATACTCACCACCAATCTCTTTAGACTGATACTGGATA
Organism: Legionellales bacterium; assembly: GCA_021732495.1. GTDB lineage: Bacteria > Pseudomonadota > Gammaproteobacteria > Legionellales > Legionellaceae > UBA2653. The sequence continues at coordinate 1,341 of JAKFUY010000040.1, forward strand.
TCAATGTCTTGTAAATTTTTGGGAATACCTTTTCTGATTTCCGAATCATCAACTGATAATGTCACCAACACTTCATACATTTGATTATCCTCAACAGAAAACATATCTTGAGAAATGCTGTCAAAAATATAGTTAGCGAAGACCACCATTGGATTTGTTAATTTTTCAGCAGAAAGCAGTTTTTGCTGATGACATAAATATAAAGGGGTATCGTTTTCTAAATCATACTCTATTACATCCAGCATACCCTCATCAAAGTAAGGCGCAAGTGCGGGATGTTGTTCCCAGAACCGGATATTATTGATTGATAAATCACTCATCAAGTATTGAATATGGACATCATGCAATCCAAGATGCTCTCGCAACTCTTTTAAGCGTTTTAATACATAAAAACCAAATCGACCATGTCCTGCGCCTAGTTCGAGTACATAGAAGGGATGATGGATGGAATCAGGGTGTTTTTTAATCCAATCACGTACAAATGACAGAACCAAGTCTGCATAAACGTTGGCAATAAAGGGGTTGGTTGTGATGTAAAAAGGCACTGTTCCAGCCCAAGCCTGAACGCCTTTTTTATCATAAAAATCTCGCTCATAAGTCCATAGAGAACTTTCAGAATGGCGTTTTAATTGATCTAAAATAATTTTTTTTGACATTCTTTCCCCAAAAATTATATTCTATTCCAGGAGGCGCCTTTGCGATATAAAGCATTAAGTTCATTCTCGTTCGCAATTTCTTTATGGGTAGGATGGGTGTAAATATTTTTTTCCGATTGGTAAAAAACGCCAATAGGTACCGGAAAATCAGGAAAGCTAAGGCGCGATAAACGCATCGCTTGTTCAAAATCATCTAAGCGATGGATACAAGCTTCTTGCATATCCGCCGTTTTTATTAGCCCTTCTGCTAACCCCTTATTTTCACCATAACAAAGCTTTTGTCCCGATTCCAAATACAATACATGCTCGGCTCTTTGTGTTTTCGTTGAGAAATCATCAAAAGCACCTGCATTAAACACATGACAGTCTTGATAAATTTCAATAAAAGAGCAACCTTGATGAGCATAAGCGGCCTGTAATACCTCTGACAAATGAGCAGGATCTTTGTCTAGAGCGCGCGCAACAAAAGAGGCGCCGCATCCTAGAGCAAATTGCAATGGATTGACTGGATTTTGCGCGACACCTTCAGGTGATGTTTTAGTCACCTGCCCTATTTTTGATGTCGGAGAAAATTGTCCTTTGGTTAAGCCATACACCTGATTATTAAACATTAAGATATTGACATTGATGTTTCGTCGCAACAAATGCATTAAGTGATTTGCGCCAATACTTAAGGCATCACCGTCGCCGGTGATAATCCATACATTTAATTCAGGTCGCGTTAATTTGACACCTGTCGCTACAGCTGTTGCCCGTCCATGAATTGTATGGTACCCAAAGGTATTCATATAATAGGGCAAGCGCCCCGAACACCCAATGCCAGAAACAATGACATGCTCAGTGGGTGGCAATCCAAGTTCTGCAAATGTCTTTTGTAAAGCTGACAATATTGCATAATCTCCACACCCTGGACACCAGCGCACTTCATTTTGATTGGAAAAAACGTCTTTAGTAAAATTTGTTTTCATAAAATATATTTTCTAATGTTGTCTAAAAGAAATTCTGAAGAGAATGGCTTACCATTACTTTGATGAATCGATTTAGCATCCACCAAAAACTCAGAACGCAATACATCACACAAATGTCCACTATTTAATTCAAAAACCATTACCTTTTCATATTGAACAATGATATCTGCCAATTGCTTAGGAAGTGGCTGGAGATGGCGCAAATGTAGCCAAGATACAGAATTATCCAACGCGTCAACAATGGTCTTCATGACGCCATGGGTGCTTCCCCAGCTGACTAATAGTGCTTTCTTGTCATCGGACTCCTTCCAATCAATATCGATAATTTGATCTTGAATGACGGATAGTTTGTGATGACGCTGTTCGACCATTTTTTCATGATTAGCCGAATCATAACTGACCTTCCCCCAATCCCCTTGTTTTTCCAAGCCACCCAATTGATGGATATAATCAGCATGTCCAGGAGGATTCCAAGAACGACTGCCATTGGGTAGTCTTTTGAAAGGCGCAATTTCTTTGTAAAATTGGATACGAGGAAGTTTTAATTGCGTAGGATCTGGGATTTTCCAGGGCTCACTGGCATTCATCAAATACGCATCTAATAACACAACAACAGGCGTCATCATCTCAACGGCGATCCGAAATGCTTCAATTATCGTATAAAAACAATCTGCGGGAGATTTGGCTGCAATCACAGGTACAGGAGATTCATTGTGACGTCCATACATCGCTTGTCTTAAATCTGCTTGGCTGGTTTTAGTTGGCAACCCTGTGGATGCTCCAGCACGCTGGACATCAATGATAACCATCGGTAATTCTGATACAACTCCTAATCCTAGTCCTTCCATTTTCAAATCAAAACCAGGTCCTGAAGTGGTGGTTAACGCCAAATGCCCGCCAAAGGCTGCTCCTAAACAAGCGCAAATAGCTGCAATCTCATCTTCTGCTTGCAATAAATCAATACCAAAATGCGAGAGTTTGGCACATTCATGTAAAATAACACTGGAAGGTGTTATTGGATAGCCTGAAACAAAAATTCGATGTTGCAAGCAACTGGCTATGGTTGCTAATGCCAGACCAATGGCTTCAGCACCATTGATTTGCCGATATTCGCCGAGATCCACATGCGCGGCTTCTTGGAAAAAATAAGGCCTTTGCCAATCTTGCGTCATGCCATAATGATACCCTGCTAACATCGCCAATTGATTAGACTCTAAAATTGATGCTTTGTTCAGAAATTTTTTTTCTAACAACTGTTCACTTTTCTCAATGGACAGTTCTAATAACCAGATCAACATACCCAGTATAAAGAAATTTTTACACCGTTTCGCATGCGTTGCTTTAATATCAAGCGTTTCTAAAGCACTGAGCGTTTTTTTAATCATCGGCACAAAAATCACTTGATTTTTTGCAGAGATTTCATCTAATAAGGATGCTTGGGCCTTTGCTTTTTGCCAGTCTTTTTCTGAAAACTGACATTCATTTAAGTAAATCAATGCATTAGGAGCCAAATCCTCTAAAGAGTGGACCAATGCTGCAGGATTTAAAGCAATTAAAACATTAACTTTATCTCCAGCTGTTTCAATCCGTTGAGCTGAGATTGCTAATTGAATCCCAGAAATACCAGATACCGTACCTGCAGGAGCACGAATTTCAGCAGGGAAATCGGGTAATGCCCGCACCTCCAGACCGCTGATTGCTGCATTCATCATCAGTTGTTCACCAATCAATTGAATGCCATCGCCTGAATCACCGCACAGTCGAATTACCAAAAAGTCATGTTCTTGTTGCATATCGTCCCTCAATCATTAATTGACGCATATCGATGACAGCTTGTTTTAACCCTGTAAACATCGCTCTAGCAATAATGGCATGTCCAATATTCAACTCATGAAGAACTTCAATATTGGCAATTGCTTTTACATTCTGATAATTCAAACCATGACCTGCATTGACCTTCATTCCTAAATCATGCGCAAAATAAGCCGCTTTTTCAACCCTCATGAGTTCTTGGATTTGAATCGATGGTTCTTTGGCATCTGCATATTGCCCGGTATGAATTTCAACGGTGGTGGCTCCAATATCAAAAGCGGCTTGAATTTGCTGGCAATCCGGATCGATAAATATCGAAACCTCAGCACCCATTTGCTGCATCATTGCAATTGCAACGGATAATTTAGGTTCGTGTCCAATAACTGACAAGCCACCTTCAGTGGTCAACTCTTCTCGTTTTTCAGGGACAAAACACACATGTTGGGGACGAAGATCTTCAGCAAAATCCAACATAAATGGTGTAACGGCCATTTCAAAGTTCATGCGTGTTAAAATCACATCAGCTATCATCTTCACATCGCGTTCTTGAATATGCCGCCTGTCTTCTCGCAAATGCAAAGTAATGCCATCGGCACCAGCTTCTTCAGCCACCATGGCTGCCTGTACGGGATCAGGAAAACGGGTTCCACGAGCCTGTCTTAAGGTTGCGATATGGTCGATATTAACGCCTAAATAAATTGGAAGATGACTCATTGATTTCTCTTTAGCGTTTCTAAAACGTCTTGTACATGTCCTGGAACCTTCACTTTACGCCAAGCATGTACCACTTGTCCTTGAGGATTGATAAGAAAAGTACTTCGTTCAATGCCTATATAGGTTTTGCCATACATGCTTTTTTCTTTGATCACATCAAAAAGTTGACATAGACTTTCACTTTCATCACTTATCAATTGAAAAGGAAACGCTTCTTTTTGTTTAAAGTTTTCATGTGATTTTAAACTGTCTTTGGAAATACCAAAAACCTCAGCACCCAAGGCTTTAAACTCTGGATAATGGCTGGTGAAATCGCGCCCTTCAGTGGTGCATCCAGGTGTTGCATCTTTGGGATAAAAATATAAGACCACCCAAGTTCCGAGATAATCAGAGAGTTTGCCATTGAGTTGGTTGGTAGCTAAAAAGCCACATTCTGATTTAGTGGTGTCAAGTTGCATGATAAAAGACCTTTAATTTTTTTAAAACTTGATTATCTATCATCTCTTGATATGCTTGCAAAATCAATTGCTATGACGTATAAATTTATGCCTGAATTGCCTGAAGTGGAAACCACCAAAAACGGTATATATCCTCATCTGATGGGACAAACCATTATTGGCATCATCATTCGCAACCCAAATTTACGCTGGCCGGTGGCAAATGATTTGCCACAGATTCTACAGCAAAGAAAAGTCATCAATATCTTTCGACGCGCAAAATATATCATCATCAAATTTGAACATGGCCATCTTCTGATTCATTTAGGTATGACCGGCATCTTAAAAGTCATAGACGATAACAATGCCCCCATTGATAAACATGCCCATGTTGATTTTATACTTGCCAACAAAACCTGTCTCCGTTACCAAGACCCAAGACGGTTTGGCAGCATTATCTGGACCACCGACGAACTTCAAAATGTTAAAGCGCTAAAACACTTAGGGCCAGAGCCATTAAGCACCCAGTTCAATGCCACGTACTTGTTATCTAAAACCAAAAATCGTCAGGTGGCCATCAAATCATTGATTATGAATCAAGAAATTGTTGTCGGCGTTGGTAATATCTATGCCAATGAAGCCTTGTTTATATCAAAGATTCATCCCTTGCTACCTGCCAAACAATTAACTCTGACTCAGGGAAAAAAACTCAATGATGCAATTAAACTTATTTTAGCAAAAGCCATTAAACAAGGAGGAACCACCTTAAATGATTACCGAAATATCGATGGCAAACCCGGATATTTTCAACAACAACTTCTTGTCTACGGTCGCAATAAAGCACCCTGCCCCATTTGCCAAACACCGATTTCAATGTGCAGAGTTGGTCAACGGAGCACTTTTTTCTGTCATAAGTGCCAATTAATCTGAGCTATAAATAATATAAATGCTCATATTATGAGTTTTTTGTTTTTTTATCCTATAGTTTAACTACATTATATTTTAAAATTAGTTAATTAAGGATGGTTTGCTATGACTGCTACAGTTAATGATTCACCTGATGCACAAGTTGCTATTGAAGCAGACAATTTTGTTACTGCAGTAAATAAAACTCGTGAAAAATCGGTGTCTTTGAACGCCGAAAAACAAGCAGCATACAAAGATGCTTTTATCCAAAGCTACAATAAAGCCTTTGATAGAGATTCACAACAATTGGATAAAGAAAAATTTAAAACAGAAATTTGGTCTATTTTAAAAACTTTAACACGAGAAAAACAAGACACTCCGTATTCAAATAATGCAATCACAGTTGCTACCCACCGAGCTTATTGCGCAAGTTTATCATCTAAACCCCCACAATATGTTATGGATGCTCTCAAAGATAATCCTTACGTTATTCAACCTAATATTACTAATACTGACGATGCTATTCTAAAATTGATACAGGACACCACGCTGAGCTTTGTTGTTTATCAATCCTTAAAAGTTATAGGTTCATGGGAGGTAACCTATGCAACAGACACAAATACCTTGGACACAAACTCAAAAACCCTTTACACATACACAAACTCAAAAACCTATTACACGGGAATATTACCTAAGGATGAGCCACCTAAGCAAGTTCCGTCTGAAGATACAATTCAAAAACACTTAACAACAACAGAATCATTCGAGTCCCTTCAACAATTACAAGACTCTTATTTAATCGGACGATCAACAACCCCCATCCCTATTTGGGATATCCCAAACAAAGTAGTAAAAGCATCTTGTGTTGCTGCTACAACTATTCATCCTACTACTACTGGTAGTGCTGATCCTGAAAAAAAGCAAGATGATCAACAGGCTACTAAGGAAAATCCATTCGATGCATTAATTAAGAGAAATAACAGAAGAAATTACAGACCGTTGGTATTTTAAAACGGAGGCAAAGGACAAAATTCAGGCTATTAATCAAAGTTTTGAAGCTTGTAAAAAAGGGGAAGTTGATTTATCTAGTTATGCATCATTAGAAGACATGATGGGTGAAGCAGATGAGGATAAATTAAAATTAATCAACACTTTTATCACTGCATTACAGATATCGAGAGGTTTTTTTGAAACAAACAAAAGCGATGTAAATAGCTTTAAAAAATTTGAGCAGGGCTTCCTAGGTATTAACTATCAGGGCAGAAAACCTGGAATGTAGGTACAGGGACCCTAGACGTTACATTTCGTG